>JBFYRA010000120.1:0-5434 GCA_041302485.1 Candidatus Bipolaricaulota bacterium | reverse complement strand
ACGGTCGCAAGCCGGTAATGATCGGATCACTCGTCCTCGCCACGCCCGTCTTGCTGGCTTTCCTCTACGCCCCGTCGACTCTCCTCCTGCCCCTCGCGGCGCTCGGCGGCGGGCTCTCGCTCGCCTATTCGCCCGTCGGCATCGTCGCCGCGCACGAGTGCGCGCCCGGCCGACGCGGACTCGTCTCCGGTCTAGTCATGGGACTCGCGTGGGGTGTCGGTGGACTGGCCCTCACACCCATCGGCTGGCTGGCTGACCGTTACGGACTCGTCCAGGTGATGACGTACGTCGCCTTTCTTCCGCTCGTCGCCGCTGCGGTCCTCGTGTTCTATCGCGAGCCCGCGCGGCCCCGCGCCTCGGGGTCGCTATGACCGAGCCGGTGAACGGCGCGAAGAGTGGACTGCGCGCGCGGCTGCGCGCTCTCGTTGAGTCGATCGAACTCCGCGGCCGCGCGGTCTTCCTTGCCTCGCGGGACCCCCGGGTCCCGCCCGTCGCCAAGATCCTCGCGGCCGTCGTGGCTGCGTACGCCCTGTCGCCGATCGATCTGATTCCCGACTTCATCCCCGTTCTCGGGCTTCTCGACGACCTCGTGCTCATCCCACTCGGGATCGCCCTCGTCGCCCGCATGATCCCGAACGACGTGTGGCAGGAATGCCTGGTCGCCGCGCAACGAGCGATGGATGCCCCGCGCAGCCGGGCTGGATTCGTCGCCGTGCTGCTCGTTTGGGCTGCCGCTCTCGCCGCTCTCGGCTGGATCGTCGCATCCCACATCTAGCCGAACCGCCCGTCCGTCGCGACGCGCGAGGAGACTTACCCCGTCTGAGTCACAGCCGGCGATTCGGCCTGCGTAGCCAGCTTGCGTTCGACGACAACCAGCCGCGTGAGGAACACGGCCAGCACGAGCGCGAAGTGGCACATGATCGAAGGCAGCGCGCCTTGTGCCGTCGGAACGAACCAAGTCACGACGAGCGACGGGAGGATGAACCCAACCGATCCCGTGCGCAGCTCGGCGAACAGCCGCCGTCCGCCGGCATCGCGTGCGGCGCGCGCACCGTAGGCGGAGAATCCGACCATGCCGAGCAGGCCGAGCCAGTAGAAGCTCGAGTACACAAGGAAGCGCGGCACCGTGTGGGTGTACCGCGCGAACACGGTCGAGCACACGGACGACGTGACGAATCCGGGATCGAGAACGATCCACGCCATGATCCCGCCCGCAGCAGCAAGCGTCGCGTAGGACGCGACGTTGGCGAACCGCGATCGCGGCGAGAACAGCCGCGCTGCCAGCAATAGCCCCAGCGGTGGCAGCCACGTCACGTCGATGAACGCAACGCGCGGGAGGAAACCCACGGCGGGATCGGCGGCGCAGATCAACACCTCGGTCATCTGGTAGCCGGCAAGCAACAGAAGGATCGCGCTCGTGATGCGCACGATGTCCTTCCGTCCCGGCCCCGTGAGAGCCCAGACCGCAACGGCGACCTCAAAGACCGCGGTGGCGACCCCCAGAATCGGCGAGTAGTGCATGCCCCTCCTTGCCCTTCGAGCCGAAGAATACACGATTCAGATTCGTCAGATCCAGCAGCTGCTCAAGGGTTTGTCGCCTCGCGCACGGGCGCGTACGATGCCGCCATGACCAAACCGGACCGCAAGCCCACGCAGGGAGCTTCCCAGACCTCTCCTCCTGCCCCAGACAAGCGCCGGCCGGCATCGTGCCGCGGCGGGGTCTGCGCTCCGACGAATCTCCCTCGTCCGGACAAGGAGACTTGATGACCAGAAGCCGCGATGCGCTCCTCGCCGAGTTCCAGGCTCGCGTCGATCAGAACGACCACTCCGGCGGTCTCGCGAGTCTTCTCAAGCTCATCTCACTCGACGGAATCACCGAGGATCGTCTTCTTTGGAAGCACCAGCTGTTGAGCGATCTCGGCCGCCACGCCGAGGCCTTGGACGCGGCGCTCGAGTTCGAGCGCGTCGCTGGACGCAAGAGCCCGTTCAACTACGTCCGCATCGCCGAGTCTCACCTCGCATTGGAGCACACGCAAGAGGCCGTTGACTGGCTCGCTCGAGCCATCGCCGAGCGCGGTCTGCGACACGGCCGCCTCTTTCAGCATGAGCCGTTCGACGCGCTCGTGACCCACCCACGCTATCGAGAGCTCGTCGACGGGATCCAGGCCAACACGGGCGTCGGAACAGCAATGGAGGACTTCTCGGTCGAACTCCTCGACGGAGCGAGTCTGCGGCTCTCGAGCCTATGGCTCTCGAACCTGCGTGGCTCCGTCGTGCTCGTCGACTTCTGGTCCACCATCTGCCCGCCGTGCGTCGAAGAGATGCCGAACCTCAAGCGCCTGTACGAGAGCTATGCCAAGGACGGGTTAGCGATCCTCGGCATCAGCCTTGACAGCGACGTCGATGCCGCCAAGGTCTTCCTCTCCGAGCACGAGATCCCGTGGCCCAACGCCTGCTCGGGCGATCGCTGGGCCGACGCGACCGCGAAGCTTCTCAACGTCCACGCCACCCCGTCGATGTGGCTTCTCGACCGCAAGGGTGTCATCCGCGCGTTCGACCTCCGCGGCGAAGAGCTTGGGGCAGCCGTCCGAGGGCTATCGGCGGAGAATTCGCAGCCACATTGAAGTTCGGGCAGCAGCAGACGTACACTTCAACGCCGCCCGCGCACGGGCGAGCCTATCCAACAAGGGGGTGATCGCATGACTGGAAAGAGCAGCACGTCGGCGACGCCCCCGGCTTCGTCTCGATAGCGAGCGCATCCTGCTCCTCTTCGACGACCTGGCCGGGGCGGCCCGGCGCGCCTGGGCGCTGCACGCCCAGGGAAAGGAGCGCATTCCATTGACTAGGGAATCGAACAAGCATGTCTTGCGCCCGGCGCGCCTCTGCGACGCCGCCGCGGTTGCCAACCTGTGGACTCGCCGCGCCGCCGCGCGCGGGCAACCTGCCACCTACACGGCCGAAGACGTCGAGCATCGCTGGTCGACGCCGGGCTTCTCGACCGAGACCGACACCCAACTCGCGTGGGACGGCTCGGCCCTCATCAGCTACAGCCATCTTCGCGACGTGAAGGAGCCGCACGTCGACCTCTTCGTCACCCTCAACCTGGATCCGAGCGTCGAGGCCGATCTCGACCTCGCAGACAGGATGTTCAAGTGGATCGAGCGGCGGGCGCGTGCAAGCCTGACCAAGGCGCCGGAGGGTGCGCGCGTCGTGCTCATTGCCGGGGCCGCGGCCGATGACGCGTCGACTGAACAGCTCTACCTGCGGCGCGGCTTCCTCGTCGACCGCGTCTTCTCGGAGTTGCGGCTCGATCTCGCCGAAGCCCCGCCGTCCCCCAAGTGGCCGCGCGGTGTGAGCGTCCGCTCGTTTCGTCCCGAAGACGATGTCGCGCTCGTCAACGCCTATCGCGACGCATTCCGCGACCACTACGGCTATCTCGAACAGCCGTTCGAAGCCGAGCTCGAACGCTGGCGTCACTGGACGAGAGAGCCGGACTTCGACCCTGCCTTCTGGTTCCTCGCTGCCGAGGGCTCAGAGGTCTGCGGATTCTGCTGCTCTTACCCAGAGTCGCACGGCGACAAGGCGGCGGGGCTCGTCGACGAGTTCGGCGTCCGCCCGGCGTGGCGCAAGCGCGGCATCGGGCGCGCACTCCTGCTCGAGAGCTTCCGCGCCATGCGCGCGCGAGGCCTCAAGGCCGCTGAGCTGACCGTCGATTCCGACAATCGGTCCGACGCCCTCGCGCTCTACGCGAGCGTCGGGATGAAGGTCGTAAGCCAGAACCACACGCTGGTGAAGGAGCTGCGGCCGGGCAGGAACCTCGTCGCCTCCTGAGCGGCCATTCCAGCGCGGGCCGCGCCGCGGAGTGCGCAGGACCGAAACCGGCTCGCCGCCTCTTCTCGCGGCGAGCCGGTCTTCTCCGAACGCCGTTCCGGTCGCGACGTGCACCGAAGTGAACGCGCCGGCCTCATGGGGATACACATCTCTGCCCGCGTGACTCGCAGGCATGGGTGTTCCTCGCCAGACAGCGAGGCAGAGGGGGAGGCAAGGATGTCTGAATCGAACACCGCACGAGGACTGCAGAACCTGCTCGACGGATTCCGCGCGCAGCATCCCGAGTCGCCAAGCGCCGTCTTGCTCGTCGAGACACCGTCGTTCGCGTGGCAGGGAGCCGTCGGGGCTTCAGATCCCGGCGCTGGGACGTCGATGCACCCCGGGGACTCGATCTACATCGCGAGCGTCGCCAAGATGATGACGGCTACCGTGGCCATGCGCCTTGTGGAAGATGGCAAGCTCGGCCTCGGTGACCCCCTCGCACGGCATCTCCCATCCCGTCTCGTGACCGGTCTACACCGACTTGACGGGCGCTCGTACGACGACGCGATCACGCTACAACACCTTCTCAGCCATCGCAGCGGACTCGCTGATACGTTCGGCACGCCGGGGTTCATGGACCTCCTGACGCAGGATCCCGATCGGCTCTGGAAGCCGGAGGAGACGATCGACTTCATCAAGGAGAAGACGAAGCCGCTCTTCGCGCCTGGCGAAGGCTTCAAGTATTCCGACGCAAACTTCACCTTGGCCGGCCTCGTGATCGAAGCCGTGACCGGCGACTCGCTCGACGCGGCCTACCGCCGCACCATCTACGAACCGCTTGGGCTCTCCGCGACGTACCGCCGCTTCCTCGAGACTCCGCGGCGCAGCGCCCCGGATCGCGTCGCCGCGCATGTCTTCTACGGCGATGCCGACTTCACCGCCTGGCGGGCCCTCACGGCCGACTGCGCCGGCGGCGGACTCGACTCCACCGTCGCCGACCTCAACCAGTTCCTCCGCGCTTTCGCCCACGATCAGATCTTCGAGAAGCCCGCGACGCGCGCTGCGATGCTCGACTGGCGTCTGTGGAAGGAGAACGTCACGTACGGCCTCGGCGTGATCCGCGTCGACCTTGACCAAGACGAAGACGCGGCCGTCCATGGGCTGGGCGAGATCTGGGGCCACGTCGGCGCCTCGGGCTGCTTCATGTTCTACTGGCCGCAGGCCGACGCATCGCTGTGCGGAACGTTCAACCAAGTCGCCTGCCAGGACGCCATCATGCCGTTCGTCACCGACGCGATGCGCCTCCTAGAGCCGCGCGGCTAGGGCCTCTCCGCTCGAACCGACGCCGAACCAGCCGCCCCCTCGACGGCCGACGGGCGTTGATGAAGAGGCCTTCTGGTCGGTCGACGTCGCCCGTTCGGCCTAGACTGTCCTCACGCCTTCGGCCGGTGGGGAGGGATGCGATGCGGAGGAGCCTGCGGGTTGTGCTGCTGATCCTGGGAATCGTCTGCGTCGCCGTCGGCCTTCTCGGCATCGCCGTGCCCGTGCTCCCGACAACGCCGCTCCTCCTTCTGGCCGCTTTCCTCTTCGCGCGCAGCTCGCCGCGGTGCCACCACTGGCT
>JBFYRA010000107.1:0-3003 GCA_041302485.1 Candidatus Bipolaricaulota bacterium | reverse complement strand
CCCTTCACGCCGATGATCCCCCACCAGTACTCTGCGGCTCCGGTCGGCGGGGAAAGTCCGAGACTGCCGATGCGCCGCAGGACATGCCAGTCCTCGTAGTCCGCATCCCGTGGGTGCGGGTCGGGCGCGTTGAGGATCTCGAGCGGGAGAATCCGCTCGGCAAGGTCGAACACGCGCTCGCTGCGCACGCGATGGTGCGTCAGCACGATGCCCATTGCCGACAACACCTCAAGGGACGCGCCGACGAGACGCTTCTTCCGTCCCCACCACCACTCGACCGATGCCTCGTGTTCGATGTCGCGCGACGACAGTGGCCCGCGCTTTCGGATCTCGTCGAGCACGTATGGCGCGACCTGCATCTCGGCCGTCTCCGGCCCGCCGTAGTGCTTCGCCATCGACGCGCGATAGCGCGCGAAGCACGGCCAGTCCTCGCGGAGCACGATCGCCGCCATCTTGTCCCAAGCGACCAGGGCGCCATGATCGACGTGCATTAGGCGATCGAGCATCTCCGGCCGGTAGCTGGCAATGCGCGACTGAAGGACGAGGTCGGGATTTCGCCCAACGATGTCGATCGGGTCGTACTGGATGCAGCCGAGGTGACGGAAGAGGTCCTCGATCCCGGTCGGCAGCGCGCAGCGAGGCCTGAGCAGCTGCTGGTGCGCGAGCAGAAAGCGGCGCGCGTGCGCTAACTCGAGCGTCAACTGGGGCGGCGGGAGGAACGTTCCAGGCATGGGGTGGCGCAGCATACCCGACCCTCACAGCACGGTCCACGTCGCCCCGCACGGAGTACACTCGCCGGCATGAGGCCGCGCATGCATGCCGCTGGATTCGTCGGGAGTCCGATTCACGGCGGAAGTGTCGATCTGCTCGTCGGCCAGGTGCTCGCCGGCGCGGCGAGCCGCGGGGCCGAGACGCGCAAGGTCTTTCTCAACGAGCTCACGATCCGACCCTGCCAGAGCTGCGGCATCGACAACACCTCGGGCATCTGCCGCATCGACGACGACATGCGCGGCGTCTATCGTCTGCTCGCCGAGTCCGACCTTCTGGTGCTGGGTACTCCGGTCTACTTCGACACCGTGAGCGCGCAGATGAAGCTCATGATCGACCGCTCGAACTGCATGACGCCGCTCTTGTCTCAGCCCGGCGGCCCCCCGGTCTTTCTCCGCTGCGCGCCGTCCTCTCGACGCGCCGTCCTCGTCGCCGTCGCCGGATCACACCAGAAGCTCGGCGCGCTCCGCACCACGATCAAGGGCTTCCTCGCGTGGGTCGGCGCCGAACTCGTCGAGGAGGTCCTCTACAGCCACGACTCGACCATCGCCGGCGCGGCCGGCGACGACCCCCGGATCATGGACGCGGCATTTCAGGCTGGCGCTCGCGCAGCGTCCTGAGGCGGCGCGATCGCTAGAAAGCTGGCGTGCGCGCCGCAGCGCCCCGCAGCGAAGCCGGGCCGACGACGCCTCGTTGCTGATCGTTCCGCCCCTTCCTATACTCGCTCGGTCATGGCTTCTCTTGGCGCTAGGATCCACGAACTGCGCAAGGCGCGCGGTCGCAGTCTGGCTCGGCTCGCTGCGGAGTGCGGCTGCTCGCAGAGCTTCTTGTCGCAACTTGAGCGCGATCTGACCTCGGTCTCGATCCCGGTTCTCGAAGCCATCTGCCGCGCGCTGTCCGTCTCCCTGTCCCAGTTCTTCGCCGGGCTTGAGGGAGACGATCGCGCACCCGCTCTGACAGATCCTCTCTCGTCGATCCTTCGCGTCCAAGAGCAGGTGGCCGTGAACCTCTCGAAAGGCGCGATCAAGTACAGATTCCTCACGCGCGACCTGCCGGAGCGCGGGTTCGACATCGTGATCGGCGAGATCCCGCCGGGGTATCTCTACCCGCCTGCCGCCCACTCGGGCGAGGAGTTCGGCTACATCCTGGAGGGCCGCCTGCGCCTCTGGATCGAGGATCGGGAGTACGCCCTCGAGCCAGGCGACAGCTACCACGTCGTCTCGACGTCCCCGCACGGCTACGAAGCCGTGGGAGAGGAAGCCGTCAAGGTCCTGTGGGTCCAGACCGTGCAGGACCTCAAGATCCGCGAGGGACTCCCCACCCCACATCCCCGTTCCTAGTCTGCCTCAGAACTCGGAGTGCGCTGTGCGTGCAATGACCTCTTCCTGGAGCGCCTGGTCGAGGGCGTGGAAGTAATCGCTGTATCCTGCAACGCGCACGATGAGGTCTCGATGCTCCTCGGGTTGCTCCTGAGCGCGGCGCAGCGTTGCCGAGTCGACCACGTTGAACTGGATGTGATGGCCGTCAAGGCGAAAGTACGTCCGAACGAGCGCCGCCACCTTCCTGAGTCCGTCTTCACCCTCCAGCACACCGGGGAGGAACCGCTGGTTGAGGAGCGTGCCTCCCGTGCGAACGTGATCGATTTTCGCAACGGAGCGGATCACGGCCGTCGGGCCGTGCGTATCGGCTCCCTGCGTCGGCGAGATCCCGTCGGACAGGGGGATCCCGGCGCGCCGCCCGTTCGGGGTCGCGCCGACCTTCTCGCCAAAGAAGACGTGCACCGTGGTCGGCAGGAGGTTGACGCGGTACGCCCCGCCTTTTGTGTTCGGTCGCCCGTCGATCGCATCGAAGTACGCGTCGAAGACTCGCCGGGCGATGTCGTCGGCGCGGTCGTCGTCGTTGCCGAAGAAGGGGGTCTCGTGCACGACGAGGTTCCGCTCGGCGTCGTGCCCCACGAAGTCCGCCGCGAGCACCCGCAGCAGGCGGTTCATCGAGAGGGATCCACGCACGAACACGTGCTCGCGGATCGCGGAGAGGGAGTCGGCCGTTGTCCCCATTCCAACTCCCTGGATGTACGTCGATTTGTACCGCGGCCCTGAGCCGTTGTAGTCCTGCCCTTTCTCGATGCAGTCGTCGACGAGCAGTGAGAGGAACGGCGCGGGCATCTGCTCGGCGAAGATCCGCTCGATGCGGCTGTTGCCTTCGATCTTGATGTCGACGAAGTGGCGAAGCTGC
>JBFYRA010000089.1:0-19379 GCA_041302485.1 Candidatus Bipolaricaulota bacterium | reverse complement strand
TCGCGACGCTCGCCGACTTGGCGGGACGCCCGATCGGCTACTCACTCGCCCCGCTCGAGCCCGCCCTGTGGAAGGCCATGCTCGGCTGTGCGGACGTTGACCCTGTCGACATCGACCTCGTGAACGTCGGCTACGGAACGGTCGCGTCGCTGCTCGCGGGCTCGGTCGCCGCGATCGGCGCGTTCCGCAACGTCGAGCCGATCCAGGTACAACTCCTCGGCCGCGCGCCCGTCTTCTTCCCCCAAGAAGCCTTCTGCGTGCCAGAGACGTACGACCTCGTGCTCGTCGCGCACAAGGACTTCGTAGCCGAGCGAAAGGCCGACGTGGCGGCCTTTCTCGCCGCGCTGGAGGAGTCGATCGCCGCGACGCGCGCCGAGCCGGACGACGCGCTTGCCGCGTTCTTCCGAGCTTTTCCCGAGCTGGACGACGAGCTGGATCGGCTCTCGTTCGCGGCCACGCTCCCGCTCTACGCCGCCGACGTGCACTTCAGCAACCCCGAGACGTGGGACGGCGTGCAGCGTTTCCTCGTCGGAGCCGGCTTGCTCGGAGAGGCCGCACCCTTCGAGTCGCTCGTCGCACCCGATCTCGTCACCGCCGGACCCTAGGAGGGACCATGCCCGATCGCAGAGGCCAGTTGGAGGTCATCACCGGTTGCATGTTCTCGGGAAAGACGGAGGAGCTCATTCGCCGCCTGGAGCGCGTACGGATTGCTCGCGGCGGGATCCTCCTGTTCAAACCGACGATCGACGACCGCTACAGCACGACGTCGGTGATGACCCACTACGGCCGAGAGTTCGCGGCGCATCGCCTCGCGCCGGGAGACGAGACGATGGACGCTCTCGAGCGCATCGTCGGACAGGAAGCGATCGAGCAGGCCGCAGTGGTCGCGTTCGACGAAGGCAACTTCTTCTCCGAGCGCCTGCCGAGTCTGTGCGAGGAGCTCGTCGAGCGAGGAAAGCGAGTCCTCATCGCCGGACTCGACCTCACATTTGCCGGCGAGCCGTTCGGTCCGATGCCGACATTGCTCGCGCTCGCCGATCAGGTGGACAAGCTGGAGGCCGTGTGCGTCAAGTGCGGCAGGCCGGCCACGCGCTCGCAGCGCCTTGTCGACGGGCGGCCGGCGTCAGCCAGCGGGCCGGTCATCCAGGTTGGCGGGCTCGGGAGCTACGAGGCACGCTGTCGCACGTGCTACGAGCGATAGGCCTCGGAAGGCCTAGACCCAGTATGTCTTGCCGTCCTCGAAGGTTGTGACGCCTTCCGGGGCTGCCGCCGGCGGAGTCGACATGTGGGTGGCGAAGACCTTTCCGCCCCGCGTGCGCACGGCCCGGGTGAGGCGCGCCACGCGCCCGACATCCAGATGCCCGGGGTCGTCTTTCGGTGCAGGATGCGTGAGCTCGACGATCACGGCATCGGCGTCCGCGGTCAATTCGTCGATCTCGCCGCAGTCGCCCGTGTCTCCGGTGTAGGCGAACCGGACTCCTCGACAAGCGAAGCGGTATCCGTAGGCGGCAAGCCCGAAGTGCGACATGGGAATCGCTGTCACCGCGAGGTCGGCGACGCGAACCTCGCGACGCGGCTCGATCTCCACGTACTCGATGGGCCCCCGGGGCCGGAGCCCCGACTTCCCCATGCCCGGCCACGCGAGCGAGAACAGCGTCTCACTCTGAGCGCGCAGTCCCGGAGGGCCGACGATGTACAGCGGGGTGCGCCGCTCGCAGCGCACGGCGTACTCCAAGAGAAGGAATGGAAGCCCGAACACGTGGTCAGCGTGGAGGTGGCTGATCAGAACGACGTCGATCGACGCGAGATCGATCCCGTGACGATGCATCCCCAACACAGCCGTCGGCGGCAGGTCGAGCAGGACACGCCCATCGATGAGCGTCGCATTCCACTGGCGGCCGTCGGACAGAGCCGCCGCAGAGCCAAGGCACAGAAGCGAGACGGGAGCCACGGTCCCCGCTACGAACAGGTCGTCCGCTTTTCGTCCGTCGCGCGCAGCCGGTGGGCCAGCTCTTCGAGCATGCTCAGCGCGATCTCGGGGTGGGTGCCGATGAGGCTTCTCATGGCCCATTGCGATACGACGAGGCACGTCGTCTCCGACGTCGCGACGACATCGGCCGTGCGCGGCGCGCCGTCGATTACCGAGAGCTCGCCGAAGAAGCCGCCCTCTCCGATCGCGGCCAGCTTCTTGCCGCCGGACATGACGTCCGCCGCGCCGGAGAGGATGAGGTAGAACCCCAGACCGCTCTGACCCTTCTCCACGATCTTCGTCCCTGCCGGAACGGTTTTCTGAATGGCCGCCTTGAGAAGGCTGGCCAGGCTGTGGTCGCTCGTCTTGGCGAAGATGGGCGTCTTCTTGAGGGTCTCGATGATCTTCTGGTTCTCCATTCCCTGCTCCTTTCCCGCTTCGAGTCTGGAACCGATGATATAATCGAGCGATTAGGAATTCCAGCCTGTCGAAAGGAACGCATGTCCTGGAGTCGCACGCTCAAGACCCGCCAACAGCTCCGCAGCCACATCGAGTCTGGAGAAGAGATCGGCCTGTTCTTCAGCGATCTCCGCGGCTTCTCGGCGTTCGCCGCGCGCGAGGGCGACCATGCCGCGTTCGAACTGGCCGAGGAGCACGAGGCGATCTTGCGCGACGCGATCGGCGACCACGGAATCATCGTAAAGACGCTGGGAGACGGCGTCATGGCGGCGTTCGAGCAGCCGCGCGACGCGCTCGTGGCGGCCGTAAGACTGCAGCGCGCCCTGCGCGACCGCAACGCCGAGACATCGAGCGCGCCGCTGCACGTCGGGATCGGCATCTCCGGCGGGACGCCGATCATGACCGACGTCGACTTCATCGGGAACAGCGTGAACCTGGCGCAGCGTCTGTCGAGCATTGCGAAGGGCAGCCAGATCCTGACCACCGCGTCTGTCCAGCGTGTCGCCCGACTGCCGGAGGACCTCCGCTACGTCGCGCTCGGCGAGCGAACGCTGAAGGGAGTCGGCGTGGCCGAACTCGTCGAGGTCGCCTGGCTCGGCGAGGTCGCCCGCATCTCGGATCCGCGGGATCGCCTGACACTCGTCCTCACCGACCGGAACACAATCGTGATCGAGTTCGCGAAGGATGCCCGCCGCGACGCCGCCGACGCGCTGCGGAATCTTCTCGACGTCGGGATCGTGGATGCAGGATGCCTCGCGACACTCCAGCGTGCTGCGGCGCGCCTTGCGTGGCGCTCGTTGCGCGGGTCCGCGTCGCGACTCGAGGGAACGATCGAGCGCCCGATCGGCGCCGTTCACCTCTCGTTCGCTCGACGCGGGCTGTCTCTGCGCATCGGCACGCGGACGCTCGTCCTGCCGAGAGTCGATGCCAGCGCGGCCCGACGTTTCGTCGACGCCGTCGCGAGGCTCGGATCTTCGTAGGCGATCGGCGACGGGCTCGTCGCGCCGCTCTTTGTGTTTCGCCCCTCTTGGCATACACTCGATGCAAGATGCACCCTTTCGGCGGAACGCATGTTGCCGGTCCCGAAGGGCTCCGTTCGTCCCGTGCATCTTTGAAGCGTCGCCGGTCTTGCACTAAGATCGGCGCAAGACAGGGTCGAGGGGGGAATCATGGGGAAGCGCGAAGTCCTCGAAAGCACGCTCAAGCAAATCCAGAAAGCGTACGGAGAGGGCTCCATCATGTGGCTCGGCGATGGGGCCCAGGCACTTCAGGTCGAGACCGTGCCGTCCGGATCGCTGGCGCTGGATATTGCTCTCGGCGTCGGCGGAATCCCGCGCGGGCGCATCATTGAGATCTTCGGCATGGAGTCGAGCGGCAAGACGACGCTCGCCCTGCACATGATCGCCGAAGTGCAGAGGCACGGAGGCATCGCGGCGTTCATCGATGCCGAGCACGCGCTCGACCCGACGTACAGCCGCGCGCTGGGCGTCGATCTCGACCACATCCTGATCTCGCAGCCGAACTCGGGCGAGCAGGCGCTCGAGATCACCGAGCAGCTCACCCGCAGCGGCGCGATCGACATCATCGTCATCGACTCGGTCGCCGCTCTCGTTCCGACGGCTGAGATCGAAGGGCAGATGGGCGATTCGCAGGTCGGCCTCCAGGCTCGGCTGATGAGTCAGGCGATGCGCAAGCTGTCGGGCGCGATCTCGCAATCGAAGACGATCGTCGTGTTCACGAACCAGATGCGATCGATGATCAGCGCTTCGCGCTTCGGCCCGTCGACGACGACGGCCGGAGGATGGGCGCTCAAGTTCTACGCCTCGCTGCGCCTCCAGATGTGGGGCTCGGGGAAGATCGAAGAGGGCTCCGAGCGCGTCGGGACCCACGTCACCGTTCGCGTCGTGAAGAACAAGGTGGCGCCCCCGTTCAAAGAGGCATCGTTCGACGTGATCTACGGACGAGGCATCGTCCGCTCGCGCGATCTGATCAACACGGGCGACGCGCTCGGCCTCGTGACGCGCAGCGGCTCGTGGTACTCGTTCGACGGCGAGCGCCTCGGACAAGGCATCGGGAACAGCGCGCAGGCGCTCGACGAGGATACGGCTCTCGCCGAGAGACTTGAGGCAGCGATCCGCGAAAAGGCGGCGCTCGGCGCCACGCTCCCGACGACGGAGGCCGGAGACGCAGACGACGAGTGACGCCGTCGCGACCTTGGCGAAGCTCCTCGCGCGCCGACCGCTCTCCGAGCGTGAGGCGCGTGAGCGTCTCGAGGAAGCGGCGTTCCCGTGCGAAGAAATCGACGCAGCGCTGGCTCACGCTCTGGAGTCTCGCTGGGTCGACGACCGCACCTTCGCGCGCCTGTGGGTCGAGGACCGCCTCGCCCATCATCCGCTGTCGCGACGTGCGATCGCCGAGGAGCTTCGCGGTCGCAAGATCCCCCACGATCTCGCGGCCGGTGCGCTCGACGAGCACTACCCATCCGATCGCGAGCGGGAGTTCGCGACCGATCTCGCCAAGGCGAGGCTCGCCCGACTGGCAAATCTCGACGACGCTACGAGACGGCGGCGAACGATGGACTTCCTGACCCGGCGCGGCTTCGCGGCAGCAAGCGCCGCCGACGCAGTTCGCAGAGCCCTTGCAGCCCAGGCCGCAGCGCGCGCCGAGGAGGAACGCGAATGACTGACGACCGCGTCGGAATCGGGATCGACTTCCACCGCCTCGTCGACGGTCGTCCCCTCGTGCTTGGGGGTGTTGTCGTGCCTTCGGACCGCGGCCTCCTCGGGCACTCGGATGCCGATGTACTCGTGCACGCCGTCTGCGACGCGTTGCTCGGCGCCGCCGGGCTCGGCGACATCGGCACTCACTACCCTGACACCGACGAGCGTTTCCGCGACATCGACAGCCTTCGCCTGCTTGCTGACGTCACCGCCAAGCTTCGCGACGCGGGCTATGGCGTCGTCAACGTCGACGCCACCGTGATTGCCGAACGCCCGAAGCTCGCCGCGCACTTCCCGGCCATGCGAGTCAACCTCGCCCGGACGCTCGGGATCGAGGAGGCCCACGTCAATCTCAAAGCGACGACGAGCGAGATGATGGGCTCTCTTGGCCGCGGCGAAGGCATGGCGGCGTGGGCCGTCTGCCTCATCCGAGCAAGCGCACGATGTCGCGATACGTGACGACGATGAGGAGTCCGAGGATCACGACGAAGCCGATCGCGTGAATCAGCCCCTCGCGCTGCGGCGGGATCGGCTTGCCACGGACCCATTCAACCACCGCGAACACGATGCGGCTTCCGTCGAGGCCCGGGAACGGAATCAGGTTGACGATCGCGAAGTTCAGGGACAGGATGCCGAGGATCTGCAGGAAATAGAGGAACCCGAATGTCCAGCTCTGTCCGAGGATGGCGGCGATGCCGACGGGCCCGGAGATCGAGTCACGAGCTTCCGCCGACCCGGAGACGAGGTCCCGCAGCCCTTGCACGAGCAGGGTCGCGTACATCCCGAAGTTGCGCATCCCGAGCGCGAGACCGTCGCGGACGCCAGGGCGTCGCGACTCGACGCCGTGGTTGCCAAGCGTCACGCCTTCGAATACCTCGGCCAACGTCTGCCCATTCGCCCGAACGTAGAGATCGAACATCGCCCCGTCCCGCAGCAGGGTCACGGGGATCACGTCGCCCGTGTCTAGAGCGCGGTTGAACGCCTGCTGGAGGGCGTACCCGGTGCTTGTCTCCCGCCCGGCGACCGACACGATCACGTCGCCTGCCTGGATCCCGGCGGCATGGAACGGCGACCCGGCATCAACGGACGCAACCTCGCGCGTCTGCGCGACGGCGGAGAAGACGATGCCGAGCTCATAGCCTTCGCGATCGGCGGCCGGGCGAGGCGCGACCGCGAGCGTCTGTTCCTTCCCATCGCGTCGCACGAGGATCTCGATCGGCCGTCCGGCGGACACCTCGATCGCGCGCGAGATCTCGGACGTTGCGAAGATTCGCACCCCGTCCATCGCCAGGATTCTGTCGCCGGGCATGAGGACGCCCGCCGCCGGCGCGCCCGGCACGGTGTCGGCGACCTGCACGACAGGTAGGCTGATCCCGAGCGCGACCGCGAGGATCACGACGAGGGCGAGGACGAAGTTCATCGCCGGACCGGTGAGACTGATCAGGGCTCGAACGTACGGTGGCTTGTTGTGAAGGATCCGGTCGGCCGGAATCGCATCGCCGGTCTCGAGGCGGTCCTCGCCCGCCATCCGCACGTAGCCGCCGATGGGGATGAGACGCAGCGAATAGACGGTCTCGCCGCGCTTGCGCGACGCGAGGAGCGGACCCATGCCGATGGCGAACTCGTGGACGTAGACGCCGAACGCGCGCGCCGCGAGGAAGTGCCCCAGCTCGTGAACCCCGACGAGCACAACGATCGTCAGGATGAACAATAGAATCGTCACCGCTCCACCTCCTCCGCTCGCAGAACAAGCACGCGCCGCGTCGCGTCGCGCAGCCGTGCGCGGTGACTCAATCGGACGCCAGCGACCCACACGATCTTCTCCTGATCGCAGACCAACACGAGCTGATCGCGCCGCTCGCGAGGCACGCGCGCGTTGATCAGAAACGACTTCAGGCGAACGTCTCTCTCCATGCCGAGCGGCGCGAACACGTCGCCCGCCCGTCGCCCTCGCGCAACAAGCGGAAAGCGCACGCAGTCGGCATCCGCGACCTCGACCCACGGCCCGCGCGAGACGTCGACCTCGCCGCGCAGCCCGAGCGCGAGGTCGACGACCGCGTCCAACTCGCCGAGTCTCGTCCGCCCGAGCGCGAGAGGCACGCTCCACTCGCCGCGAGCCGTCTCACCGTTTCGAGCCGAGAGCTCTACCGACGACGGGGTGACGGCAATGCGCAGGCGCGGCAGGTGAAGCTCTCCTCTCTCTCTCGCCGCCAGGCGCTGCGCCGCCGCGACGTGCGAGCGCGCGATCCCGTTCAGGTCTCCCCGCGCCCGTCGCATCGCCTCGCGCAGCACGATCGACTGCACGGCGCGCGGCAGTGCAGCGAGGGCCGGGCGCGAGATCGCGACCGCCTCTCGGCTCTCATCGAGGCAGACGTCGGGCCAGACCCGCGCGATGGCGAAATGCTCGACCTCGCGGGCATCGCGCGCCAGCTCGGCCGCCCGCGCGATGGCCTTCACCGCTTCCGGATTCACGGCTTCAAGCTCGGGGAGCACACTCTCGCGGAGGCGGTTCCGCGCGAAGCGAAGGTCGGCGTTCGTTGCGTCTTCGCGCCAGGCGAGGCCGCGCTCGACCAGGAACCCACGCGCATCGTCCCGACGTACCGTCAAGAGGGGTCGAATGATCCGGCCGCCGGCCGGCTCCATGCCGCAAAGCCCGTTCCACCCAGTGCCGCGTGCCAGGCGGAACAGCACGGTCTCGGCCTGATCGTCGGCCGTGTGGCCGAGCGCGATCCTCGCCGCGCCCTGCTCGTCCGCGATCCGATGGAGGAACTCGCGGCGAACGTCTCGCGCCGCCTCTTCGATCCCACGACGTCGCGCTGCGGCGACGGTCGCCACGTCTTGGCGCTCGCAGACGACGGCGATCCCAAGGCCACCCGCCGCGTCGGCGACGAACCGCGCATCGTCGGCCGACGACGGGCGCAGACCGTGGTCGAGGTGGGCGACGACGAGCTCGAATCCGAGGTCTTCCCGCAGAGCGGCCAGCACGTAGAGAAGAGCCATTGAGTCCGAGCCGCCGGACACGGCAACGACCACGCGGTCGCCGCGCGCCACCAGGCTGTACCGTTCGATCGTCCTGCGCACTGCGGCGAGAAGCATGTGGCGATTGTGACGACGGCGTACGGTGAATGCAACGGTCGTCCCGCCCGAACCTTCACGCTATGCTTGCCTCATGACGCGATGGGCTCCGGTCGGCTCTGCTCTCTTCCTCGTGGCGTGCCTGGCGCCCGCAGTGTGCGGCCAGCCTCGCTACCTGCCCGGCGATCCGCCCCACGCGCTCGTGCAGGCGGATCCCGGCCGGACAACGTTTGCGTGCACGGCCGGGGCAGACGGATGGACGGCCGAACTCGCGCGCTCGCTAACCCGGTCGTGCGACGTCGCCGCCGTCGTGGGCTCGGCGCGGCCGCCGGCCCTGCGCGCCCGCTGGCTTGTTGTCCCCACGCTGTTCCCGCTGCAGACGGTCCTTGAGCTCGGCACCGACCGGATCGCGGCTCTCGGCGCGCTGCATCTCGGCCCAATGAGGATCGTCGGCGATCGCACCTGGGGACGGGACGCGCGCGTGCGACTCGCCGTGCACGCAGCCGGCGCCCGTCTCGCTGCGGCCGCGGGCGTGGACTGGGTCGCGGGCTCGCGTCCGTTCGTTTCCGCCTCCTGGCTTCCCAACGCACGGCCGCTGGCCGCCCTGACGTTCCTCGTCTCGCCCACCGGCTGCCGCGTCACGATCGGGGCGACGTGGTAGCCTGGCGGGGTCTCGCAACCCTCGTCGCGATCACGACGATGGCTCTCTCGTTCGTCGTCCCGGCGTCGGCGATTCGCCTGCGCATCGTCTATACGAACGACCTCCACGCTCGACTCGAACGCCTGGCGGCGGCGGAGGAGGTCATCGCCGCGGCGCGCGCCGCCGGCGATCCCGTCCTGCTGCTGGACGGAGGCGACGCGTGGCAGGACTTCCGCGTTCCCGTCTACGCCGTGTGGGGGGCGGACAGCGTCGTCGAGTGGATGAACCGCGCCGGCTACGACGCGCAGGCGCTTGGGAACCACGACGTCTACCCCGGATGGCAGAACGTGCAGGCGCTCGCCGCGAAGGCCGCGTTCCCGATTCTCGCCGCGAACCTCCGGCCGATCGACGGGTCGGCGCCGCCGTTCGCCGGCTCGACACGCATCGCGCGCGGCGGCCTCGACATTCTCATCGTCGGCCTCGCGACGCTCGAACAGTTGCCGTGGTTCGACATCTCCTGGCTCCGTCTGCAGAATCCGGTCGACGCGCTACGGCGCGAGATCGAGGCAGCGGCCGGCTCGCCGGATCTCGTCGTGTGCGTCGCGCACGTCCCGCTGCGACAGGCAGAGGCCATCGCCGCCGCCATGCCCGAGATCGACGTGTTCGTCACCGGGCACTCGCACGCTACAACGCCGACCCCGCGCATCGTCGGGCAGACGCTCCTTGTCCAGTCAGGCGCATTCGCACGCTATGTCGGCGAGCTCGTCGTCGACGTAGAGGACGGCGACGTCCGTCTCGTGGACCACACGCTCGTTCCCACCCAAGAAGAAGCCGCGACCGACATCGGCCGCGGCCTCGTTCGTCTTGCTCAGATTGCGCTTGGAATCCTCGCGCTCTCCTTCTTGCTCGTGCTCTAGAAGCTGTAGGAGAAGCCCACGCCGTTGTCGACGAGCCCAAGCTGGAAGTTGTGCTTCTTGGCGACCGTGTAGGCGTCATAGCCGCTGTAGATCGACCAGCCGAGATAGAGCGCCGGCGTCAAGTACCAAGCCCCAGGCAGGATGTACCAACCAATGCCGAACCCAACCGCGCTGATCCCCACGCCGACGACGAAGTGCAGGATGGCCTTGTCCATCTCGTCATTCAGGAGCTGCCCGAGCCCCGGGAGCACGAACGACGCGAGACCCGGAATCCACGCCTCGCTCGACGCCGCAAGCGAGCTGAACGACACGAGCACCATTCCGACGATCACGCACCCAAGAACCAACACCTTCTTCATCCCTACCTCCCTTGTTTCTGTCCGGCGCCGCCCGCCACCGCCGGGCTGCGTCCGGGTTCTCTTTCCCACCCGTCCCGACCCCGGGCCGGGACGCCTCGCGATGGCTAAACCTCCGCCTGCACTCGCTCGAGGACGTCGTCGTCCACGTCGAAGTTCGCGAAGACCTCCTGCACGTCCTCGTTGTCGTCGAGCGCATCGAGAAGCCGCAGGATCTTGCCCGCAGCCTCCTCTTCCACGTGGACGGACGTCTTCGGCACCATCGTCGGTTCGGCCCGCGAAGGCGTCAACCCTCGTTCGGCGACCGCCGCGGACAGCTGAGGCAGCACGGCCACATCGCAGGTCGCTTCCACAACATCCGCGCTCGCATCGACCTCGTCGGCGCCCGCCTCGATCAAAGCCATCTGGAGCTCATCGCGATCGATGTCCGCAGGCAGGTCTTCGAGCGTCACGACACCGCGGCGCTCGAACAGCCAGGAGACGCTGCCGGCCGCCGCCATGTTGCCGCCGTGCTTGCTGAACACGTGGCGAATCCCGGCCGCGGCGCGGTTTTTGTTGTCGGTCACGGCGCGGATCAGAATGGCCACGCCGTCGGACGCATAGCCTTCGTACGTGATCTCCTCGTACTGCGCGCCGTCCTGGTCTCCGGCGCCGCGCTTGATCGCGCGGTCGACGTTGTCCTTCGGAACGTTCGCCGCCTTGGCCCGCTCAATCGCCTGCGCCAGCCCCGGGTTGTTCTCGGGACTCGGGTCGCCACGGCGCGCCTGAAGCGTGATCTCTTTGATCAGCTTCGAGAAGACGCCGGCGCGCTTCTTGTCCTGACGCTCTTTGCGATGTTTGGTGTTCGCCCACTTGGAATGTCCAGCCATACGACTCCCTGTCTACGTCACGCGAAGCCCATCATAGCGCCGCCCGTTCCCACGGGCAAACGAGGCCCCTACGGGCGATCGGCGACTGCCGCTACGGGCAATCGCCGACTTGCCCTTACGGGCAGTCGGAGGACAGCCTCTCGGCTCGCCGGAGCGCGAGCTCGTTGTACAGGGGCCAGGCGCTGAAGACCGTCGGATCCTGCGCGTCAGCCTTCACGCCCGCGAGGAGAACGCAGAGGGCGTCCGTCTCTTTCTCCTTCTTCAGCACCCACTCCGAGAGGTCGACCGCGTTCTGGAGGAACTCCGGCGCCAGCTCCATCGCCCGCGTGAGCAGCACGCGCGCCCGGTTGATGTCGCCACCGAGGAATCCTGGCACCTGCGCGAGGAAGCAGCCCATGCTGCGCAGCGGCGCAGCGGCGAGGTAGGTCTCGTCGAGCGCGAGCGCCCGCTCGTAGCACGCCGACACGTCGCCCATCCAGCCGTAGAGAATCGTCTCCCACTGATGGAAGTTCAGGTAGGATCCGAAGTTCGTGCCGTACCAGAAGATGGCTTCGAGGTCGTCCGCGTTCGACAGGGCGTCGCGGAAGCTCTTCTTCTCGCGCTCGACGAACTCGGGATCCATCCGCAGCGCGGCGAGCGCATAGTCCTTGCCCGCGGCGTACGTCGCTTCCTGGTCGACGGGGACGAACACGTAGGTGTTGGCGAGCTCGAAGGTGGCGCGCGCCAGTTGATGGAGAACGGGGAGCCGCGCGGCATCATCGGCGAGAAGCGGCAATGCTTCCTCGTAGAGGCGGATCGCCTCGCGCAATCGCCCTTCGTAGGCGGCGAAGTCGAATGCCCCGTCCTGCGTGTCGTAGAGCGCCGCGGCCTGCGAGAGGAGTTCATCGGCCGAGTCCGCGGCCGCGCCCAGAGTGCCGAGACATATCCCTACGACGGCCAGTCCCACGAGAAAACCCTTCCGACCCACGACGCCTCCCTCCAGCGAAGAACCCGCACCCTGGACACTCGCGCTTGACACGAGCTTTCGCCCTACGGCAAAGTGGCGGCAGTTTATCACAAAGGCGGGGGTGCGACATGAGAGGACGGCTGGTTCTCGTCTTGGGGCTTCTGGCTCTGGTGGCCACGTTGTGCACGGGGTGTCTGTTCAACATCTTCCAGACCGCGAGGACGGTCGGCGCGGGCAACCTCGCGTTCACGGTCGGCGCGGGCCTCTTGTCGGTCCAGATCGACGAATCCACGAGCCTGTCCGTCACGCCGCAGGCGCGCCTCGTGGTCGGCCTCGGCGACGCAGTGGACCTAGGGCTGCAGACGGGCGCACTGATTCCGTTCAACGGCGGCGAACCCGGCTGGCTCGGCTTGATCGGCGACCTCAAGTTCCGGCTGTTCGACGAGCCAGGCGCGTTCGCGCTCGCGATGGGCTTCGGCGGCGGCTACAGCGTCGAGTACCTCGGCTGGGGCGTCTTCGGCGAGATTCTGTTTGACAGCAACGCGCGTGTCTTCCCAGTCTACTTGGCCTATCAGCCCGGCATCCCGCTCGCGGGCGACTTCACGCTCCTGCACCACCTCGCGGCCGGGATCAAGCTCCGGCTCTCGAACGAGGCGAGGATCCTGCTGCAGGCGGACTATCGGACCGGGATCTGGAGCTTCGGAATGGCGCTTGAGGTCGGGTTCTAGCGGGCGCGCATCTCACGGCAGGTCTTGTCGGCGCCTCGTGCCCCGGCTAGGATCTGCACGCTATCGTAGAGAGCGGTGTTGCGCAAGGAGGCAGTCATGCGAGTCAAGAAGGGCTTGGTCGTCGCCGTCGCGTGCTTGGGTCTTCTCGCTGTTTTCTCGTCCGTATCCTGGGCCGCGGACGGATTCCGCGAGGGATACGAACTCGGACTCGAGCAAGGCAAGAAGGATGCACCGTTCATCAATACGGTGTGGGGCGTCCTCGGCGGCGTCGTCGCTTTCGGCGTCGCGCTGTTCAGCAGCCCGCCAGATCCGTCGGCGGCTCGCATGCAGCAGCTTGACGGCAAGTCGTCGGACTTCAAGGCCGGTTACTTCGAAGGCTACGGACAGGGGCGCCAGCAGATGCGTCTCCTCTACGTCGGCGGCGGCGCACTCCTGCCGACGATCTTCGCCATCATCCTGATCGGAGGGCTGATCTAGCCCATATCGGATTCGTCGGCGCCACGTGCGCCGAATCGCGGATGACGCCCGATGTCCCTCTGGACGTCGGGCGTTTCTGTTCGTCTCTTGCTGTCAGCGCGGCCGGGTCGGCTTCGGCCGGCCGACTTTGCCTGCGGGACGCGGCGCGTCCGCCGCTGGCTCTGCGAGCACCGCTCGAGTGACGGCCTGATCGGCGACCGACAGAGCGTAAGCGTCGATCTGCGTCGGTAGGACCCACGCGAGGTCGGCGCAGCCGAGCGTTCGCGCTCGTCCGGCGGTGTGGCGGCAGTGGAACGCGTGAAGCGACATCCGGAAGTGCGTGTAAGCGTGCTCGACGGTCGTGAGATGAGCCCCGACAGCGACCTCGATCCCGAGCTCCTCGCGCAGCTCGCGTGCAAGCGCCGCATCGAACGACTCGCCCGCCTCGACCGTGCCGCCTGGGAACTCCCAAAGGCCGCCGAGCATGTCGCCGGCCAGGCGCTGGGCAAGGAGCACTCGCGCGTTCGGATCGCCCGGTCGGCGACCGCGCTCCCAGATGACGCCGGCGACGACGTCGCGGTGCGGAATCGGCGGCCGCTTGATGTGCGTCGGAAAGAGAGACTCCTCGCCGGCCTGGTGTGCTTCGCACAATGCAGAGACGGGGCACTCCACGCAGTGCGGATGGCGGGGGCGGCAGACTCGGGCGCCAAGATCCATCAACGCTTGATTGAACTCGCTCGCTCTCCCGCGCGGGACGTGCGAACGAGCGAGCTCCTCAAGCCGCGCCTTCGTGTCGGCGCGTCGCGGGTCGCCGGAGACGCGGTACAGCCGTGCGAGGACTCGGGCCACGTTCCCGTCAAGCACAGGTTCGTTCCCACCGAACGCAATCGACGCGACCGCCGCCGCGGTGTACGGCCCGACTCCCGGCAAGGCGCGCAAGGCCGCGAGGTCCTCGGGGATTTGCCCGCCGTGGCGCGTGACGACCTCGCGCGCTGCGCTGTGCAAGTAGTGCGCACGACGGTAGTAGCCGAGACCTTCCCACAGCTTCAAGACGTCGTCGATCGGGGCGCGCGCCAGAGCGTCGACCGTTGGGTACGCGCGCAGGAACCGCTCGTAGTAAGGGATGACCGTCTCTACCCTCGTCTGCTGGAGCATGACTTCCGAGACGAGGATCCAGAACGGATCATGAGTCCGCCGCCACGGCAGGTCGCGCGCCTCCTCTGTGTACCACGCGAGCAGGCATTGTTGGAGCGAGCGCGCGGCGGGCGAGCCCGCTAGCCGCGCACGAGGCATCGCATGTACTCGCCGGTCGTCGCCAGCCGGTCAATGCCGAACGTCAAGTCGACGACGCGATCGAGCGCCTTCGCGGACAGCGTGTGCGAGGCGTTCGCGCGGAACTTGTCAACGACGTCGTCGTCGGACAACGGCCGCTCGGGGCTTCCCTTGGCGTGGTCTTCCTGACGCGTGAACGAGCGCCCGTCCGTCGTCGTCACCGTGACGATCGCGCGCTTCACCTTCGGGAAGAGGGAATCGATCTCGGGGTCGGCGACAACCTTGATCTTCGAGAGGAAGCCGCGCACCTCGGGGTCGAACAGCGTCTCGTCGTCGAAGTGCGACGGAAGGACGTTCTTCTTCGCCGCCGCGACGGCGATGCAGTACGGGAGCGAGTGGTCGGCGGTCTCTTTCGTCTGCGGATCGTACTTCGACGGATCGGACAGGATGTCGGCGCCGCGCGTCGTGGTCCGAACGACAATCTCGGCCACGGACTCCGGCGCGACGGCGTTCTCGGCCATCGCCTCGAGGAGGGCCGTGATCGGCTGGTGCGTCAAGGCTTCGGTCGGAAACGCCTTGTAGCCGCACTCGGTGATCAGGAAGCGCTCGCCGAGTCCGTCGGTCATCGCCTGCGGACTCCAGCGTACGTTCTTCAGGACGTGGAACACGCCCTCTTTGCCTTCGAACAGCTCGACGGGACCAGAGTAGCCGGTCGACGCGAGCAGCGCGGCGCGCACGCCGGCCTCGGTCGCCATCGGATCGGCCGTGTTCTTCATGTTCGTGAGATGACCGGCGACGACGCCGCCGAGCGTGAAGTGGCTCGAGCCGGAGATTCCGCACGCCGCGACGAGCTGATCCTCGGTCAGACCGAGCATGCGCCCGGCGACGAATGGGCTCGCGAACTGGGTCAGGCTGGCATGGTGCCAGCCCACTTCGCGCACGCCCGGCTCCGCGGCCAGGCACAAGCGCATCTCAAGCTCGTAGGCGATGAGGATCCCGACGAGAAGATCCTACCCCGAGCGCCCCTTCCACTCCGCCGGCGCGAGGGCGGCGGGAATGATGTCGGACGGATGCGAGGGGTCCTGCTTCCAGTAGATGTCGTTGTAGTCCATCGCCCGGATCAGGAGCGCGTTCAAGAGCGCCGCGTCGGCGATGTTCGTCTTCGTTCCGTGGCCGATGATCGTCGCCTGGGGGTTCCCGCCGAGCTCGCAGACGTAGCGGTGCGCCTGCTCCATGTCCTCGTGGTCGACGGCAGCCAGCGCGCAGCCCACCGAGTCGAGCAGGAAGCGCTTCGCCTCGTGAGCGGCGGTCTGTGGAATGCGCTCGTAGGTGAGGCCGAGCGCGAACTTCGCCATCGTGCGGCTGATCGAGCTCATCGTCCTCCTACTCGAGCGCTGCGATGACCGCGTCGGCCATGCCGCTCGTCGTCGTCGTCCCGCCCATGTCGTACGTCCGGGCCCGGCCCTCGGCGACGACGCGCGCCACCGCCCGTTCGATCCGCTCGGCCTTCTCCGTCTCCCCGAGGTGGGCCAACATGAGCCGCGCCGCCTGGATCGTCGCGATCGGATTCACCTTGTTCAGTCCCGCGTACTTCGGCGCCGAGCCGTGCGTCGGCTCGAACACCGCGTACGAGTCGCCGATGTTTCCCGCGGCCGCAAACCCCAGTCCGCCGACAAGCTGCGCCGCGAGGTCGGAGATGATGTCGCCGAACAGGTTCGTCGCGACGAGGACGCCATAGTTCTGTGGGTTCTTGACGAGCCACATGCACATCGCATCGATGTTCGTCTCCCAGAGCTCGATCCCCGGGTACTCGCTCGCCATCGCGCGCGCCTCGCGGACCATCAGGCCCGACGTCTCGCGGATGACGTTTGCCTTCTCGACGACGGTGACCGTCTTGTAGCCGTTCTTCTTCGCATACTCGAACGCGCTGCGCAGGATCCGCTGACAGCCCTTGCGCGTCACGATGCGCAACGAGATCGCCATATCGCTGTTCGCCACGGCGTCGAAGCGCTTCATCTTGGGGTGAACGCGTAGCGCCTGTCGCACGTCGTCGGGAATCGGGTGCCACTCGACGCCCGCGTAGAGGTCTTCGGTGTTCTCGCGGAACACGACGAGGTCGATGTCGTCGCGCAGGTTGAGCGGGTTGCCAGCGTAGGCCTTGCAGGGGCGGAGATTCGTGTGCAGGTCGAACAACTGCCGCAGGCCGACGATCGGGCTCGCGTAGGCGAAACCCTTGCCGTGGAGGGCGGGGGCCAGTTCGGCCGCCGCTTCTTCTTTCGGCTTCGACGTGATGGCCCCGAACAGGCAGACGTCGGTCGACTGGAGGAGCTTGACTGTGCGATCCGGAAGCGGGTTCCCTTCAACCTTCCAGAACTCCCAGCCGATGTCGCCGAACTGATACTCGGCCTTGAATCGCACGGCGTCGAGAACGCGCTTCGCCGCAGCAAGCACGTCGCCGCCCACCCCGTCGCCGGGGAGCATCGCCACTCGGTACGTACCCATGAGCCCTCCTGCCCTCTGCGTGGTCAATCGATTATACCAACGCAACGGCGACATCCATTCCCGAAATACGGGACGAGAAGGACGGCGCAGCGTCAGGGCGTGGGATCCGTGGAGTACAGCGCCCGGTAGATGAGCCAGGAGTTCAAGACTTTGGTGAGGTACTCGCGCGTCTCGATCGAGACGAGCGCTCCGGGAAGATCGGCCCGCCGCGTCGCCTTGGCCGCTTCGGCCCAGCGGTCAACGTTGCCGTTGCCGCCGTTGTAGGCCGCCACCGCGCGGGCGACGTCGCCGTCGTAGTATCCGGTGAGGTAGGAGAGATACCATGTGCCCATGCGGAGGTTTGCGTCGGGGTCGAAGGATAGGCCGGCCGTGTAGACGAGCTTGAGCTTCGATTCCGCGATCCATTTCGCCGTGGACGGCAGGAGCTGCATCAGCCCCTGCGCGTTCGACGACGACACGGCGGTAGGTAGGTAGTTCGACTCCTCGCGCACGACCGCAAGAATGAGGTACGGGTCGACATTGTAGACCTCGGCCCACGCCGTGACGCTCGACAAGAAGGCCCTAGGATAGGCCAGTTCGTAGACCTCGCGCGACGGCTCCGTCGCCAGGAGACCGCTCCCGAGCTGGAAACCGCGCCGCGGGTCGCCGTGCCGCGCAAACCACTGCGCGATGGCCTTGCGCCCGGCTTCGTCGGCGCCGTCGAGCGCGAACTCGAGTTCGGTTGTCGCCCAGTCGATCTCGCCGCGCTTCGCGAGCGCGTCTGCCACGCGAAGAGCGTCCGCGACCGAGGGCGCAGACACGCTCGGCGATAGCGCAAACGCCGGCGGCGCATAGCTCCCGAGGATCCAGCGGAATGCCGCAGGAAGGCCCATGGCAAGCGACGCTGCCCGATCCGCCTTGCCGGACGCCTGCAGGAGCGCGACGGCGCGAAGCGTCGCGTCGTCGCGCACGCGATGCGTACCCACAGCCAGCTTCTCGTAGATCGCGAGCGCGCCCGCCGCATCTCCAAGCGATTCGAGCAGACGCGCCGCCCGCCATTGCGCCTCGCTGTCCGACGATCGCTTGAGCGCGTCGACGGCCTCGCGCACGCGCCCGAGGCTCTCGAGCAGGAGACCCTCGCGGTACGCGCCCGCCGCGCCAAGTCCGCGATAGGTCGCCAGAGCGCGCTCCGAGTCGCCCGCACGCTCCAGCGCGCGGGCGTACTCGATCGCTACCGCCGTCTCGCTCTTGTGCGCCGCGATGTATTGCGCGAACTCGACGACCGCTTCGCCCGCCTTCCCGACCCCGACCAGCGAGCGCGCCCGCGCGAGCCGTGCCGCGTCGGTCTTCGCTGGCGTCACAAGCGGAAGCGCGTCCGCGTACCTGCCCGCCGACACGAGGACCGTCGCCAGGCGTACGGCATCCGGCTCAAGCCGCTGCATCGCCTCGACGGCGTCGGCCTTCGGCAAGAGCTTGCTCCACTCGGCCTTCGCCTCGGCGCGCAGTCCGGCGGCCTCGAGCCACGTCCCCAACTCGGCGCGCAGCGCGGTTGTCGAGCGGACCTCGAGCGCGCGCTGAAGCCGATCCGCCGCGCCGGCGAAGTCAGCCGCTGCCGCATGGGCGCGCGCAGCCAAGATGCCCGACTGCCATCCCAGGGCGCCGTCGCGCTTCGCCAGCTCGTCGAGATCGTCCGCCGAGCCGGGCAAACCGGCGCGCGCCCGGCGCAACGCCTCGTAGCCGGCAAGCGGCGACGAGTCGCTGTCGGGCCACAGCACGACAACGATCGACAGCGCCGCGCCGACGAGAACGATCGATAGGGCGATCCACTTCATCGTCTCACGTGCCTCTCCTCAGTCATTCCCAGCGAACGTACACGCGACGGCATGTAACTGAAGCGGCTCCGCCGACCGGTCGAGAGGACGTTGCCGCCTCGTCGAGCGGCCAACGGCGCACTCTCGACAGGACGGATCCGACACGGCGAATCAGCCGAACAGCGTCGGCGCGACGGCCGATGGCGAACGCATCGGGCGCACCGACGTGCGGAGGCCTCGCTCGGCGCACAGCGCCTCGAAACGCGTCCGCAAGAGGTCGGCGTCGGGCGACGCACAGACATAGCGGTCGCCATACAACGCCTCGTACCGCGAGCGTAGCCCCGGGAAGCACTCGTCCAGACGCGCGGCGAAGTAGGCCCGCTGCCGATCGCGCAACGTGACCCCGAACGACGCGACAATCGCCGTCACGCCGCACTCGGCCGCGCGCTCGACGACGTCCCGCACGTTGCCCCACGAATCCTCGAGAAACGGCAGCACCGGCATCAGAGCGACGCGGGTCTCGATTCCGGCCGTCGCAAGCTCGCGCAATGCGCGCAGTCTGTCCGAAGGCGCCGGCGCACCCGGTTCGAGTTGACGCGCGAGGCCATCGTCGAGCGTCGTCAGCGTGAGCGACACCGCCGCCGTGGCGCGGCGGCTGATCTTCCGTAAGAGGTCGACGT
>JBFYRA010000085.1:0-23026 GCA_041302485.1 Candidatus Bipolaricaulota bacterium | reverse complement strand
GTCGCCTCGCTTCAGCACGGGCTGTTCACCTACGCTCTGCTCGAAGCACTTGACGGCCGCGCCGACGCGGGAGGCAACGCCGACGGGCAGACATCGGCGGAGGAATGCTTCGCCTGGGTTCAGCCTCGCGTTCAGCAATTGGCACTCTCCCTCGCTCAGGAGGTCCAGATTCCGCAGATGCTCGACAAAGCGCCTGGCGAGCTCGAGGTCGCCGGGACCCCGTAGCCCCGGTCCGCGCGTGGCTCTGGTGAGATTCCCGCGGCGCGTGTAGAGTAGACGTCAAACGGCAGCGAGCGAGGGAGGCACGCGATGGACAAGACGCTTCTGGTGCTGTTGGGGCTGCTCGCGGCGGTCGGCGCCGCCGTGTTCATGCTCCTGCCTGGGCCGGCCGCGGGCCCGGTCACGCCGGGGACACCGGTTGTTCGGACGGCGGCGGCGCTTCCGTCCGTCGACGGCGTCATCAAGGCGAGCGAGTACGCCGCGAAGACGGAGATCGACGGAGTGGAAGTGAACTGGGCGACCGAAAAGAGCGCGTTGCGCGTCGGCCTCGTTTGCCCCGGAACCGGTTGGGTCTCGATCGGATTCGACCCGACGACGATGATGGACAAGGCCAACATCATCCTCGGCGCGGTCGTCAACGGCGCCGTCGTCGCGCGCGACGATGTAGGAACTGGCCTGTTCAGCCACGGGCCGGACACGAGTCACGGGGGCCAGGACAATCTCCTTGCGGCGGCGGGGCGCGAGGCCGACGGCAAGACGGTGTTTGAGTTCGCGATTCCGCTCAACTCCGGCGACCCGACGGATCGACCTCTGTCGATCGGTCAGACGGTCAAGGTTATTGTCGCCTACCAGGTGACCAGCGATGATTTCGGCGATCGGCACAGCCGCCGTGCGTCGGGGGAGATCGTGCTCGCGGCGCCGTAACCCGAAGCCGGCTTCACGTCCGATGTCGTTGCGCCTCAGGACGGTGAAGTGTTGGTTTCTTTACCCACAGGGAGGGTCCCATGGCTGGTGAGGAGCAGAAGAGGGCTTGGCACACCGCGTCGACGGAGGAGATCGCCGCGGAGCTCGCCGTTGACTATGCCACGGGGCTATCCTCGCAAGAGGCGGCCGAGAGGCTGATCAAGAACGGCCCCAACGAATTGCAGCGCGCGCATCGGGCATCGCCCTGGTCCGTGCTGTTCAGTCAGTTCAAGAACCTCTTGATCATCATCCTGCTCATTGCGACGGCGTTGTCGGCATTCCTCGGCCACGGCGTCGAGGCGGTGGCGGTAGCGGTGATCGTGCTCTTCGGCGTCGTGCTGGGATTCGTTCAGGAGTTCAGGGCGGAGAGGGCCGTCGAAGCCCTGCGGGAGATGGCTGCGCCTGGCGCGACGGCGATCCGAGATGGCGACGAGAGCGAGGTGTCGGCGCGCGACCTGGTTCGCGGTGACGTCGTGCTGCTTCGGGCCGGCGACAGGGTGCCGGCTGACCTTCGTCTCATCGAAGCTGTCAACCTGCAGATCGAAGAGGCCGCCCTCACGGGAGAATCCGTCCCCACGGAGAAGCACGCCGCGCGCCTCGAGGATGCCGAGCTGCCGCTGGGCGATCGAAAGAACATGGCCTATGCCGGCACCGTCGTAACCTACGGCCGCGGTCGAGCGGTTGTTGCAGAGACAGGCATGGGAACGGAGTTTGGGAAGATCGCCAGTCTGCTGCAGACGGTGGAGACGGGGCGAACGCCTCTGCAGGGGAACCTCGACAAGGTGGGCCGCGTGCTGGCGCTTGCAGGGTTCGGGCTTGTGGCGGTCATCGTCGGGCTGGGGCTGTTGCGCGGCCAGCCGTTGATCGAGATGGTCGTCTTCGGCATCGCGCTCGCCGTGGCCGTTGTGCCGGAAGCCCTTCCGGCCGTCGTTACGATCTCGCTCGCGATTGGCGTCCAGCGGATGGTCAAGCGCCATGCGCTGATGCGGCGCCTCCAGGCCGTGGAGACCCTTGGCAGCACGTCGGTCATTTGCTCGGACAAGACCGGCACTCTGACGAAGGACGAGATGACGGTCCGGCGGATCTACGTCGCCGGGACGATGCATGAGGTCACGGGCACGGGGTACGAGCCGACGGGCGACTACGTCTTGGACGGCAAGAGCATCGAGCCCGGCGAACCTCTCCGTGCACTGCTTCACGCTGCAGTATTGGCGTCCGATGCTCACGTCGTGCGAGACAGCGCCGGGATGTGGCACGTGAAGGGCGATCCGACGGAGGGCGCTCTGGTTGTCGCCGCGGCGAAGGCCTCGCTGGCGAAGGATGAGCTCGATGCCCGGTTCCCGCGCACGGGGGAGATTCCTTTCACGTCGGAGTCAAAGCGCATGACGACGCTGCACTCCGTTGAGGGTCAGACGGTTGCCTATGCCAAGGGAGCGCCCGAGGTCCTCCTCGGATCCTGTACGGCCATCGTCACCGCGACGGGTGTCGCGCAGCTTGAGAATGCAGACCGCGAGAGAATCCTCGCGGTCGGGCGGTCGATGGCGGATGAGGCTCTGCGCGTTCTCGCCGTGGCGATGAGGCGCGAGGCGACGGTCGAGAACGCAGAGCGCGCGATGACCTTCCTAGGTCTTGTCGGAATGATCGACCCGCCGCGACCTGAAGCCAAGGCGGCGATTGCCACGTGTGAAGAGGCGGGAATCAAGCCCGTGATGATCACGGGCGACCATCCAGCGACGGCACGGGCCGTGGGGCGCGAGCTCGGGCTGCTCAAGAAGGGGCGCATCGTAACCGGCGCAGAGCTTGAAGCCATGACAGACGAGGAGCTGGAGCGGGATGTCGAGGAGATCGAGGCGTATGCGCGAGTCTCGCCGACACACAAACTTCGCGTCGTGACGGCCCTCCAGAAGCGCGGCAACATCGTGGCGATGACGGGCGACGGAGTCAACGACGCGCCCGCTCTGAAGAAGGCTGACATCGGGATCGCGATGGGCATCACGGGGACCGACGTCAGCAAAGAGGCCGCGGACATGACCCTTATCGACGACAATTTCGCCTCGATCGTCGCCGCCGTCGAAGAGGGTCGCGGCATCTTCGGCAACATCAAGAAGTACTTGATGTACCTCTTGTCCTCGAACATCGGCGAGATCGGACTGATGGCGGGGGCGACAGTGCTCGGACTCCCGCTTCCTCTCACGGCGGTGCAGCTCCTCTACGTCAACCTCGCCACGGACGGATTGCCCGCCCTTGCGTTGTCCGTCGATCCGGCAGAGCCCGACATCATGCAACGCAAGCCGCGCGACCCGCGGACGGGCATCTTCACCCGCCCTGTCGTGGGGCTCATGCTCATGGGAGGAGTCTGGTCGACGATCGTGAACTTGAGCCTGTTCGTCGCGATGTGGAACTCCGGACGATCTCCCGAGGAGGCGATCACGATGACCTTCGTGTCGCTCATCCTGATCCAGTTCTTCAAGGCATACAGCTTCCGCTCGGATCGTCACTCGGTGCTGCGCGCACCGCTGGCGAACAAATGGCTCAACCTGTCGGTTCTCTGGGAGGCCGCGATGCTCCTCGGGATCGTCTACTTGCCTTTCCTGCACAAGCCGATGGGAACCTACAGCTTGCCGCTTGTGGATTGGGGGATCGTGCTTGTGGCGGCCCTCTCTATTCTTCCCGTGCTTGAATTCGGCAAGTGGCTCGTGAGGAAAGGGGCCTTCGGCAAGCTTACGTAGCAGAGGGCAGACCGTGCTCGTGTCGCCCTCCAGCCGTGCCATGCAGACGGGCTGCGATATCGTGCCCGTCTGGCGTCGTCTCGGGCACCTCGACACGGTCATGCACTGCGGGGGACGAAGCACGGGAAGGCTGCACCAAGCCGATCGAGGCGGCTCTCGATTGCCGTCGACTGAGTCGCCGTCCAGATGGCCGGTTGGGTGAACCCTCCGCGTCGCCGCGGACACTCATGCTCGACGTCATGAAGTGGGACGAGAATCAGGTGATCCGTACGCGAGAGGGCGCGGTTGCATTCAACCAGCGTGCCGAGTAGTGTCTCGCGTTCCCCCCACGTGCCCGACTCGGGCTCATCTATGCGACAAGCGGAGGACCGATCATGTCTGACCCGTTGGCAATACGTACCGAAGACCTGCGTCGCGTCTTTCGCGCGAAGCGGCGTGAGGCGAAGAAGCAGAAGCGCGAGGTCGTCGCGCTGGACGGAGTCACATTCTCCGTCGGCCGGGGAGAGCTGTTTGGCGTTCTCGGGCCGAACGGCGCCGGCAAGACCACGACGATCAAGATCCTCGCGACCCTGCTCTCGCCGACGTCGGGCAGTGCGTGGGTCGCTGGCGTGGACGTGGCCGCAGACCCGAAGAGCGTCCGCCGCCACATCGGAATGGTGTCGGGCGGCGAGACCTCGGGCTACGGCCTGTTGACGGTCGAGGAGAATCTGTGGATGTTCTCGCAGTTCTATGGGCTCGACACGAACGTGGCCCGCAAGCGGATCAAGGAGCTGCTCGCCGTCGTTGGGCTCTCCGATCGCTCGCGGACGAAGATCTATCACCTCTCGACCGGGATGCGGCAGAAGATGAACTTCGTGCGCGGTTTCCTGACCGAGCCGGAGATTCTGTTCCTCGACGAGCCGACGCTCGGACTCGACGTGCAGACCGCGCACAACCTCCGGGGATTCGTCTCGAACTGGCTCGCCGAGCACCGCGATCGCACGATCCTCTTGACGACGCACGCGATGCACGAAGCGGACGAGCTCTGCGATCGCGTTGCGATCATCGACAAGGGCAAGATCCTCGCCTGCGACGCGCCGGCGGCGCTGAAGCGAGGTCTTCAGCGTGACGCGATCTTCCGCTTGCGTATCGCCGACCTCGTCGATGCTCGTCCGGCGGTCGAGCGGCTGCCGAGCGTGAGCCGGTTCTCGCAGACGGCTCGAGACGACGGAGTCGACGTCGATGCGATCCTGGCGAATGACGGAGCACTGACGGAGGTCCTGGCGGCGATCCAGACCGCGGGCGGTCGACTCCTGTCGCTCGAGAAGCGAGAGCCGACGCTCGAGGATGTGTTCTTGCACATCGTCGGCCACGGATTCGAGGATGAGGCACTCGAAGGAGGCGGCTCATGAGGTCTCCTTCGGCTTGGACTCTGTTCTGGCGGACGGTGATCGGACGGGCGTACCCGCGGATCATCGGGGCGCAGCGCGAGAAGAGCTGGGTGTTCTTCGAGATCTTCCTTCCACTCCTGCAGGTCACGGCGTACGTCTTCATCTACCGCGCGATCCAAGCTCCGCCTGAGTTTTTGGGATTCGTCGTACTCGGCGGCGCGATGTCGGCGTACTGGCTCAATGTCTTGTGGAGCATGGCGAGCCAGCTCTACTGGGAGAAGGAGACCGGCAATCTTGAGTTGTACATCGTCGCCCCGACATCACGCGTCGCCATCCTGCTCGGCATGGCGCTCGGCGGGATGTTCGCGACGACGCTGCGCGCGGTCGCCGTCATCACAATCGGTACCCTGCTCTTTGGGATCTCGATGAGTGTGACCAATGTGCCCGTGCTGATCGGCGTCTTCGTGACGACGCTCGTCGCTCTCTACGGAATGGGCATGCTCCTGTCGTCGCTCTTCCTCCTGTTCGGGCGCGAGGCATGGCATCTGTCGAATCTCCTGCAGGAGCCGGTGTCGCTCGTGTCGGGGTTCTACTTCCCCGTTCGGGCTCTCGGCCAGGTCGTCGCGGCGGTGGCGTCCATCCTCCCGATCACCCTCGGTCTCGATGCGATGCGTCAGCTCCTGTTCCCGGCCATGCTCGAGAACCTCCGCTTCCTGCCGCCGACGGTCGAGCTCGGGATCCTGGCCGGGCTGGCGGTTCTCTTCCTGTTTCTCGCTCACCACGCGCTCGCGTACTTCGAGACGCTCGCGCGTCGCGAGGGGCGTCTCACCGTGAGGGGGCAGTGATGGCAACGCACGGCGGTCGAAGCGAAACGTGGCGCAGCTTTCGGATGGCGGCGTGGTTGGGGTGGCAGATCGAGTCCAACTGGGCCGATCCATTCGTGTTCGCGGTCTACTCGCTCGTGAAGCCGCTCGCCGGGGCACTGATCCTTGTGTTCATGTATGCGGTCATCGCCAAGGACGGGCTCGCAAGCCCGCTCTTCCCCGGGGTGTTTGTCGGGAACGCGTTGTTCATTTACGTCCCGGCCGTTCTTGCCGGAATCAGCTGGACGATCATCGACGACCGCGAGCACTACGGGATGTTGAAGTACATCTACACTGCCCCGGTCAACGTGCTGGCCTACCTCGTCGGGCGCGGCGTCGCCAAGGCGCTCGTCGCGACGGTGGCGGTCGTGATCATGCTGCTCCTCGGCACTCTGGCGCTCGGCGTACCGGTGCATGTCGGCGGGATCGACTGGCTGCTCGTCGCCGTCGCGCTCGTGCTGGGGTCGGCGATGCTGTCCCTGTTCGGCATCCTGCTCGGCGGTGTGACGCTGATCACGGCGCGGCACAACTACGGCGTCGGGGAGGCCGTCGCCGGCGGGCTCTACCTCTTGTGCGGAGTCGTCTTCCCGCTCGAGTCCTTGCCGGTGTGGCTGTCGAGCATCGGTCGCGCGCTTCCGATCACGTACTGGTTGGAGGCGTTCCGCCGCGCCCTGCTCGGAGAAGGCGCGGCGCTGTTCGCCGGGCTGTCCGACGGCGCCCTGGTCGGGATCATCGCTGGGTCGACCGCCGGTCTCGCCGTGCTCGCCGTCGTCTGCTTCCGCCTGGCGGAGCGGCGGGCTCGCGCCAAGGGCCTGCTCGACATGCAGACGATGTACTAGATCGCGCGCTCCCGTGGGAGGTACTACGGGACGTAGCGCGTGAAGGCGGAGAACATGGGCAGGATCAGTAGGTCGTCGGTCACGCGACCGAAAGGCTCGTTGAGCATCGTTGTATCCGTGATCACGGGCTGAAGCGTGAGCTTCGCCATGAGCGAGCCCCGTGCGGCAAGCCGGATGTCGCCGCCGAGCGCCAGGGACGGCAACTCCGCGAGCGGAATGATCGACCACCGCTCGCCCGCCTTCGCCACGGTGAGGAACGGAAGCGACGCCGCGGCCTCGAGGGACAGGCTCGGAACGACGTTGCCGTGCGCACTGGCGCGCGCGAACGATTCGAACAGAGGCGTCTGCACGACGGCCTCGCTCGTGATCGGCCAGAGCGCAGTGGCTCCGACGCCGAGCGACACGACGTCGGTCACGCTTCGATGGTACGTGACAGTTGTGCCGAGCGCGGTGGGCGCGGAGTCGATGATGGCCGTGAACTCAAGCGAGTCTGCGGCGTCAAGGATGACCGTAACGCCGAGCGACAGAGACAGGTCCCACACACGATGGCCGTCGCTCCGCTCGATGGCCGGGATCAGATGGAACCCGAGAGCAACCGGGCCTAGGCCGGCCGCCTCGCCGGCGATCCCACCTGCGAGCGCAACGCCGAGTGCCGCTAGAAGTGCCTTCCTCATCGTTCCCCCTTCTGTGCGCATCTCTTCCCGTCACCTACCCCTGGACGCCGCATCGGTTTCCAGAGTACGTCACCCCGTGCCCGGTCTCTGTGTCATGTGTCCCCTCCGCCTGCGCTTCGACTGGCCCGGCGGCGGGAATCGCGTAGACTACATCCCGTAGGCGCGAAAGAGGTGACGGTGTCGCGAAGGATCGTCGTCGTTCTCGGAGTTGTGGGGTTGCTAGGCCTAACGGCGTGGCCGGCGTTCGCCCATCGGCCGTCGGCCGTCGGCGGGATCTACGACGACCCTGCGCTTGCAGTCGAGCTGGAGGACCCGGATCTGTCGCAGGTCGTCTACGGAGATCTTCCGATCGGGCGTTCCAGCCTTTGGATGGCGATCGACGTGACGGCCCCGATGGACCTGTACGTCGCGTTGGGCGTGCCCGTCCTCGATCGGCTGCGGACATTCCGCCCCCAATTTGCCGTCCTCGGTCCTGATCTGCCCCATCTTGACCTTCCCGTCGCTGTTCCGGCCGGCCTTGGCGGGATCCTCGTCCTGACGTCTCGTATCGGCGATGCGGAGAGGTTCCACGAGCCGATCACCGACACCGATTCGTGGTTCCTCGGCGAGGCGACGGTCCGGCTGCCGAGCCCGGGCAGGTACTACCTTGTCGCATGGTCCGCCTCCGCTGTGAGCGGCAAGGCATGGGTCTCCGTCGGAACCAGGGAGTCGTTCGGCTGGGGCGACCTTGCGGCGCTGCCCCGAACGATCGAGTCCGTCCGCGCGTTTCACGAGCTCGGTCCGGACCCGCGGTTGCTGAATCTGGCGAAGGTCCTGTATCTCTCCGTGGCCGCGCTCCTGATCGCCGGCCTCGCGCTGTTGTGATGGGCGGGCGCGTGGCGCTCCGGCGGTGCCGTTGGGTCGTGACCGGTGCGTACGCGGCGCTTGTCGCCACGATGTCTCTGCGCCCCTTCGGCAACACGCCGGTTGAGCGAGCGATCGACGATGTCGGCCGCGCCACCTTCCACCTCCCGGCGTACGCCGGGCTTGCGGCGCTTATCGCGCTCGCGCTGAGCGCGCGGCGCAAGACGGCATCGCGCGCGGCAATCGCATTCGCGGCGGCGACCGCCTACGGATGGCTCTTGGAGGTGGCCCAGATTCCGGCGCCGACGCGCTCGTTCAACGTCCAGGGCCTGTTGCTCGATGCCGCGGGCGCCGCAGCTGGAGCTGCCGCGGCTTTTGTCCTCCTCTCGTGGCGAGGATGGACGCGGCGCGACCGCTAGCGTGACGGACAGGCCTCCGGCCTCTTCTTGCGAGCAGGCGCAGCGCGCCTCGCCCTAGTCTCCTGCGGTCTGGACGATCAGGTTATCGAAACCCTCGAGAACGTCCACCTCGGCGTCATAGGCCACGGCGATCACTCCAACTCCGCCAGACGCGTGCGCTGTGTCCGTCAGCATCGCGACCTCCGTACCGTTGACGAAGAACGACAGCGAGGGTCCAATGGCAATGACCGTGAGATGGTTTCGTGCGACTCCCGTGTTGACGGCTGGGGACGGCGCCCAGGCAAGCAACGTAGATTGCGTACCGAGCGTCCACTTCATCACGGTGAAGGTTCCGGCCGGGCTGACGAGGAAGACATACAGGTTGTTGGCGTCCGCGGCGCGGAAGATCAACCCTCCGCCGGCTTGCCCAAAGGTCCCGAGGATGTGGTTGACGTCGAGATCGATCTGGACATTGGTGAACGCCCCCGCCGTTGCGCTGAGGCTTCTCGCAAACACGGCGTCCTTGACGAGAGCGTAGTACTTTCCATTGTCGATCCACTTGTCGCCCGTCGCCGTCGCCCCAACATACCAGTCTCCGGTTGTCGCGTCCGAGAACGTCTCCTCATACAAGATCTCCTCGCTCGACCCGAAGAAGAGCATGCAGCCTGGAAGGCAAATCAGGAGCCCCGCCAACGCCACCCACGCCAGTCGCTTCATCAAGCCCTCCTCTGCGTCCTCGGCTTCTATCATCGAAGCTTCGAAGGATGCTGTCAATTGCGCTCGGAGGGTGTGGGATTCGCGCGCAGGCCCTCGGGCAGTTCGCCAGTGTGCTGGGGAGGGAGTATCCTCCTCGGAGGGAGGGACTCATGAGCATGCAGATCGTCTTTGCCGGTGGGAAACGCGTGGATGCGATGTACAAGGGATTCCGCATCTGCACCGACCAGCCGACAGAAGCCGGCGGAGCGAACCAGGCGCCGAGCCCGTTCGACCTCTTCCTGGCGTCGCTGGGAACGTGCGCAGGGTACTTCGTGCTGTCCTTGTGCCAGCGGCGCGATCTTCCGACGGAGGGCATTTCGCTCACGCTCAGCGCCGTGCGCGATGCGAGCGGCCATCGCCTAGCGCGGATCCAGATTGACATTGTGCTTCCGGAGGACTTCCCGGCCGAGCTCGTGGCAGCCTGTGCCAGGGCAGCGGACCAGTGTGCCGTAAAGGGCCATCTGTCTCCAAGCCTGCCTGTCGAGATCGTCGCTCGCCGAGCGTAGGTGCGCCGGAGCGTGCCTGGTGTGCCCACCTCGAAGCGGGGTACGATTGGGCGACGGTGCGGGTCGGAGGTGTCCGTGGCAAGGTGTTGGCGGCTGTGCGTGGCGCTCGTGGCTCTTTCGAGTCTCGGACTGGCGTGGGGTTGCGGGACGCACCAGGCCGAGCCGGAGTTCATCTACGGCGTGCCGAACGTCACGTCGGTCGAAGTCGTCCCGAGCGCGACGGCGAACTCGCGGCTGACGGCGGTCGTCCGCGGGACGGTTCGGGACCCCTGCACCCGAATCGGTTCGGTCAAACAGGCCATGGAAGGCCGCGTGCTGACAATCAAACTCACCACGCAGCGGGCGCTGGCCGACACCTGTTTGGATGCGGAGACTCCGTTTGAAGCAGTCGTCCCCTTGGTTCAGCGCGGGCTTCAGCCCGGCGAGTACACGGTCACGGCCGGCGGCGTTTCAGCCACCTTCGTCTTCCGGCTGGGTGGCACGCCGGAGCTGTAGGTGGCGACGATGCGCGCTCCATACGCTATCACGGTCGACGAAGAGGTCGGGGCTCGCGTGCTGGCCGCAGTGGTCTGGGCGGACGACATGGCATGTGCGGGCTCGCCGCAGCGGACGGAGTGGCTGGACGGGCTGCTCGCGCGCGCGGAGAGAGGGGACGAACTCGTCTCGGACGCCGTGCGCAGCGCAGTCCGGGCCATGCTTCGCTACGGCGTCTACAGGCCGACGGGCCGGGGAAAGCCGGCAAGCGAGTTCCTGCTGCAGGCTGCGCTTCGCAAGGAGTTCCCGCGCGTGAACGGCCCGGTCGACGCGAACAACGCCGTGAGTCTGGCCTCCGGCCTGCCGGGATCGATCTTCGACGCGGACCTCTCAGGCTCTCGCCTCCACATCCGCTACGGGCGGCCCGGCGAGTCGTACGTGTTCAACCCGTCGGGCCAGTCGATCGATCTCGAGGATCTCATCGTCGTTTGCCGCGACGTGGGCGGCACCTGGGAGCCGTGCGGGAATCCTGTCAAAGACTCGATGGCGACGAAGGTTCGTGCCGAGAGCCGCGGCGTCGTTGCCATCCTGTACGTGCCGCGCGCGTTCGGAACCGAAACGGCGCTCCGCTGGGCATCGCAATTCGCTGAGACGCTTGCGGCCGCGTGCGGAGCGCGGGAAGTCGGCTGCCGGCTCGCCGGGGATTTGCCGGCTTAGCCCGGGGCGGCTCCGCCGTATCGTTCCCAGTGAACGCGCGATGCCTCAAACTGCGTACGTGCGGGCGGTGTCTCGGAAGGTACCCCGATTGGAATCAGCGCAAAGACGAACTGGTCGTCGGGGAGTCCGACGAGACTGCGCACGGCCTCCTGCCGAGCTTCGTCCATGCCGCACCACGTGGCGCCAAGCTCCAGTCCGGAGACGGCGATGAGCAGGTTCTCTGTCGCCGCAGCCATGTCCTGGTCAAACCACTTGGACTCGGTTTTCGATCCGAAGGGCAGCACGACAGCGCCCGCGTCGACGCCGAAACCGGCGTGGGGATGCGCCTGGCACAGGGCCGCAACCCTCGCTCGCTCGGTGACGACGAGGAAGTTCCACGGCTTGAGGTTCCGCGCCGAAGGAGCGGCCATCGCCGCCTCGAGTGCAGACAGGATCTTCTCGGGACTCACGGGTGCTCCGGTGAACCTGCGCACGGAGCGGCGCTTCTGAATGGCCTCTAGTACGTTGGTCATGTCCCTCCTCGAGACGTGAGGTTGGGGGGAGAGTACTCGGCTTGGCGACGCGGGGAAAGTGGTCGGGCGGAGTGATCGGTGCGACGCCCCGGGGTAGGATGGGCGGTCGAACTCGAAGGGCGACCGGGAGGGAGGACATGATCGATCGAGCCGCTCGGTACGAGAGGATCGCGACACAGCTGCGCAGGCTCATCGCCGGAGCCTCGCCCAACCTTGTTGCGGGAATGGCCACGGTCTGCGCCGTGCTGCACGCGAAGATGCCGCATCACTCGTGGACGGGCTTCTATTTCGTGGCCGGGGAAGACGAGCTGCATGTCGGCCCGTACCAAGGGCCGTTGGCGTGCCAGGTTCTCAAGGGGCGCGGCGTGTGCCTGCATGCCGTGGCGACGCGCGGTCCGGTCGTCGTGTCGGATGTCGCGGCGTTTCCCGGTCACATCGCCTGTGATCCGCGCGCACAAAGCGAGATCGTCATTCCGCTGATCCGAGACGACCACGTGCTCGCCGTCCTGGACATCGACGCATGCGAGCTGAGCCAGTTCGGCTCAGCCGATGTGGCGCCGCTCGAGCGGATCGTCGAACTCCTGTTGCCGCTGCGCTGACCGCCCGAGCAAAGGAGACGGGAAGCGAAGGCGTCCTTCCTCTCTTCCTGTTCGGGGTAGGTCTTTCTGGTCTCTCCTGCCCAGCCTGCTCGAGGATAGGGTGCCGCCCGTGTGTGGAGAGGAGATGGAGCGGTGGGTGGGGTTCATGAGAAACTCGATGCGACGCGGTCGGCTCGCGAGCGGCGGGAGACGATGAGGCGACGGTTGGTGGCGACCATCCATGGGATCGTTCAGGGCGTCTCGTTCCGCGAGTCAACGCGGCGAGTCGCGACGGCTCTCAGCGTCACAGGCAGCGTGCGGAACCAGGTGGACGGAACGGTCCTCGTCATCGCGGAGGGCGAAGGCGAGGCGCTGCACGACCTCCTCCTGTGGCTCGAGCGCGGCCCCGAGCACGCCGCGGTCGATCGCGTGGATGCGGAGTGGACCGATCCACTCGGTGCCGGCGAGGCGTTCCGCGTGATCGGCTGACGTTGCCGTGCCGGTTGCCCGGCCTCCATCGGCTGGAGTACGATCACAAAATGGCCCTGAGACTGCCACGCACCGGAGAGCGAGCGGGTTTTGAGATTTCCGACAAGCTGCAGCCGTGTGGCGACCAGCCGAAGGCGATCGCCCAGCTCGCGGCGGGATTGGAGGAGGGACTGCCGTTCCAGACGCTGTGGGGCGCCACCGGAACGGGGAAGACCTTCACCGTCGCCCATCTGATCCAGCGCGTCCAGCGCCCAACGCTCATGATCGCCCACAACAAGACCTTGACCGCGCAGCTCGCGAACGAGTTCCGCGAGTTGTTCCCGCAGAACGCTGTGCACTACTTCGTCTCGTACTACGACTACTACCAGCCCGAGGCGTACCTGCCGCAGACGGACACGTACATCGAGAAGGATTCATCGATCAACGACGAGATCGACCGATTGCGCCATGCCGCGACGGCCGCGCTGTTCGAGCGGCGCGACGTGATCATTGTCGCCTCAGTGTCGTGCATCTACGGCCTCGGGTCCCCGTCGAGCTACCACGACATGTCGCTCTCTCTCCAGCGCGGCCTGGCCATCGATCGCGACGACGTGATGCGAGCGATGATCGGCATGCAGTACAGCCGCAACGAGATCGGCTTCGAGCGCGGGACGTTCCGCGCTCGCGGCGATACGGTCGAGATCATCCCGGCGTACGAGGAGCGCATCGTCCGGCTGGAGTTCTTCGGAGACGAGATCCAGCGCATCGCGCTGCTCGACCCCGTGACCGGCCACCCGGTTCGCGACGAGTCGGAGATCACGATCTTCCCCGCGTCGCACTTCACGACGCCGGAAGCGCAGGTGAAGAAGGCCCTTGTCGGTATCGAGGAGGAGTTGGAGGAACGGCTCACGGCGTTGCGAGACGAGAACAAACTGCTCGAGGCTCAACGGCTCGAGCAGAGGACCCGCTACGACCTCGAGATGATCGAACAGATGGGCTACTGCTCGGGCATCGAGAACTACTCGCGGCACCTCGACGGCCGGCGCTCGGGTCAACCTCCGTCCGTGCTGCTCGACTACTTCCCGCGCGACTTCCTTCTGGTGGTCGACGAGTCGCACCAGACGGTGCCGCAGATCCGCGGGATGTACCACGGGGATCGGTCGCGCAAGACGACGCTCGTCGACTACGGGTTCCGTCTTCCATCGGCGCTCGACAACCGGCCGCTGACGTTCACGGAGTTTGAGGAGAGAATCGGCCAAGTCGTGTTCACGTCGGCTACGCCGGGGCCGTACGAAGAGCGCAAGAGCCAGAGGGTTGTCGAACAGGTCATCCGCCCGACCGGCCTTGTCGATCCGGAGGTCGAGATCCGGCCGGTGAAGGGGCAGGTCGACGACCTGACGGCCGAGATCCGTCGCGTGGTCGAGCGTGGAGACCGCGTGCTCGTCACGACCCTGACGAAGCGGATGGCCGAGGATCTGACGGAGTACCTCGTAGAGGCGGGAATCCGGGCGCGCTATCTCCACTCGGAGATCGAGACGCTCGATCGCATCGACATCCTGCGTGAGTTGCGGCTCGGAAAGTTCGACGTCCTGGTCGGCATCAACCTTCTGCGCGAGGGACTGGACTTGCCGGAAGTGGCTTTCGTGGCGGTGCTGGATGCGGACAAAGAGGGCTTCCTGCGCTCGGGGACGTCGCTTGTGCAGACGATCGGCCGCGCGGCGCGCAACGTGCGCGGCAAAGTCATCCTGTACGCCGACCTGATGACGGACTCGATTCGTCACGCCGTCGACCAGACGAACCGGCGGCGCGTGATCCAGACGGCCTACAACCGTGAGCACAACATCACCCCGCGCACGGTCGAGCGCGAGGTGACCGACATCATGGCCGCGCTGCGCGCCAGATCGCCCGAGCCGGCGATCCTGCGTGAGCGGCCTGGGGCGGCGCGGTCGGGGACGTTGTCCCAAGCTGTAAGCCGGGAAGAGCGGCTCGAGATCCTCCGCGACCTCGAAGAGCAGATGCTTGACGCTGCGCAGCGGCTGGAATTCGAGCTCGCTGCGTCGCTGCGCGACGAGATCCGGAAGCTCCGAAAGGACCTATGAACGTCATTCACGTCAAGGGAGCGCGCGAGCACAACCTGAAGAACATCGATGTCGCCCTGCCACGGGATCGCCTCGTCGTGATCACGGGCATCTCCGGCTCGGGCAAGAGCTCGCTTGCGTTCGACACGATCTACGCTGAGGGGCAGCGGCGCTACGTCGAGTCGCTCTCGGCCTACGCACGGCAGTTCCTCGGGCAGATGGAGAAGCCAGACGTCGACTTCATCGAGGGACTTTCGCCGGCGATCTCGATCGACCAGAAAACGCGCAGCCACAACCCGCGGTCAACCGTCGGCACGGTGACCGAGATCTACGACTACCTCAGGCTCCTGTACGCGCGGATCGGCCGACCGCACTGCCCGCAGTGCGGCGATCCGATCTCGCAGCAGTCGGCCGAGCAGATCATCGACGCCGTGATGGCGATGCCGCAGGGAACGAAGGTTCAGATTCTCGCGCCCGTCGTGCGCGGCCGGAAAGGCGAGTACAAGAAGACCTTCGAGGAGATACGACACGAAGGGTTCACGCGCGTGCGGATCGACGGCGTCACGCGGACCCTCTACGAGGAGATCGAGCTTGCGAAGACGCAGAAGCACACGATCGAGATCGTTGTCGACCGCGTCGAGGTCGAAGCGAAGAAGCGTGGACGAATCGCCGACTCGATCGAGACGGGACTGAAGCACGGCGGCGGCCTCGTCAGCATCGTGCAGGACGACGGGGCCGAACAGCTCTACAGCGAGCACTACGCCTGCATCCGCTGCGGCGTGAGCTACGAAGAGCTGTCGCCGCGGATGTTCTCGTTCAATAACCCCTACGGCGCTTGCCCGGAGTGCAGCGGGCTCGGGCAGCGCAAAGAGGTCGACGCCGAGTCGCTCGTCGATCCCAAGCTCGGCCTGCTCGACGGCGGGCTGCTTCCGTTCGCCGACACGAAGAGTCGCTGGTACGAGGGACAGATGAGCGGGCTTGCCGAGGCGCTCGGCATCGATCCGTACACGCCGCTCGGCGACGTGCCGCGGAAGACGCTCGACATGATCCTCTACGGCACGGAAGGGAAGCCGATCAGTTTCGAGTACACGTCGACGGCAGGGACGACGCGCGTCGTCAAGCGTCCGTTCCGCGGCATCGTGCCGACGCTCGAGCGCTGGTATCGCGAGACGACGTCGGAGACGTGGCGCGCGGAGATGGAGCAGTTCTTCGCGACGCTGCCGTGCCCGACGTGCGGAGGCGCACGGCTCAAGCCGGAGGTGCTCGCGGTGACCGTCGACGGGCTCAGCATCCACCAGGTCACATCGCTGTCCGTGCGCGCCACGCTGACGTTCTTCGAGAACCTGTCGCTTCCGCCTCGCGAGCGGAAGATCTCCGAGCAGATCCTCAAGGAGATCCGCGCTCGCCTCGGGTTCATGGTCTCGGTCGGGCTCGACTACCTGACGCTCGACCGCCAGGCCGGGACGCTTGCCGGCGGAGAAGCACAGAGAATCCGCTTGGCGACGCAAGTCGGGAGCCAGCTCACGGGCGTCCTGTACGTTCTCGACGAGCCGTCGATCGGACTGCACCAGCGCGACAACCGGCGCCTATTGGCCACGCTGAAGGGGCTCCGCGATCTCGGCAACACAGTCCTCGTCGTCGAACACGACGAGGAGACGATGCGGGAGAGCGACTACATCCTCGATCTCGGACCGGGGGCCGGCGCGCACGGCGGCCACGTCGTCGCCTGCGGGACACCGGAAGAAGTGGCGGCGAGTTGCAGCTCGTTGACCGGCCAATACCTGTCCGGTCGGCTGCGGATTCCGGTCCCGGAGCGGCGCCGGCATGGGAGTGGGAAGTGCTTGCGCGTCGCCGGCGCGCGCGCCCACAACCTGCGCGGGATCGACGTCGAGTTCCCGCTGGGGCGGTTTGTGTGCGTCACCGGAGTGTCGGGGTCGGGCAAGAGCACGCTGGTCGAAGACGTCCTCTATCGCGGCGTGGCACACAAGCTCCATCTCGCGACGCGAAGACCGGGGGCTCATGACGACATCGTCGGTGCCGAGCATGTCGACAAGGTGATCGAGATCGACCAGTCGCCGATCGGGCGCACGCCGCGATCGAATCCGGCGACGTACACGAAGCTGTTTGACGACATCCGCGCCCTGTTCGCCAAGTCGCCTGACGCTCGCCTGCGCGGCTATGCTCCGGGGCGCTTCAGTTTCAACACGAAGGGCGGTCGCTGTGAATCATGCCAGGGTCAGGGCCAGGAGAGGATCGAGATGCACTTCCTGCCCGACGTCTACGTGCCGTGCGACGTGTGCAAGGGAACGCGCTACAACCGCGAGACGCTGCAGGTGAAGTTCAAGAACAAGTCGATCGCTGACGTGCTCGCGTTGTCGGTCGAGGAGGCGCTCGGGTTCTTCGAGAACGTCCCGGCGATCGAGAGCCGGCTGCAGACGCTGCATGACGTCGGGCTCTCGTACATCACGCTCGGTCAGCCGGCGACGCAGCTCTCCGGCGGCGAAGCGCAGCGCATCAAGCTGGCGAAGGAACTGTCGCGGCGGTCGACCGGACGCACGCTGTACATCCTCGACGAGCCGACGACGGGCCTGCATGCGGCCGACGTGCATCGCCTGCTAGACGTGCTGCACCGCCTTGTCGAGTCCGGGAACACGGTGGTCGTCATCGAACACAATCTCGACGTGATCAAGACGGCGGACTGGATCATCGACCTCGGACCCGAGGGCGGCGACGGCGGCGGATCGGTCGTGGCGGTCGGAACGCCGGAGGACGTCGCGAAGGTCGAGGAATCGTATACGGGGCAGTTCCTCGGCCCTGTGCTCGACGTGGCGCGAGAAGCGGCTTAGGAACAGCGACGCGACCCGCGGTCCTGTCGCGGGTCGCGTCGCTGCGCTCTTACTGGCTCGTGCAGCTCGATCCGCCGATCGAACAGACACCTTGGGCGATGCCGATCGCGCCACCGGAGTCGGTCACGGTCAGCTTGACCGTGTACCGCCACGGTGTGCTGTAGGTGTGCTGGACCGTCGCGCCGCTGGCCGTCGCGCCGTCGCCGAAGTCCCACTGGTAGAGCTCGATCTTCCCGGTTACGGCCCGAGACGCCGTGCCGTCGAACGTCAGCGGGACGCCGGCCGTTCCGCCGGAGCACGACGTGTAGCCGTACGGGATCGTGATCACGGCGAGCGGCCGCACGTCGTTGCCTCCGCACGTACCGCCCCCTCCCGGCCCGGGCGTGCAGTTGCTCGACCCGGGCTTGACGGCGACGGTCAGCGACGCTTGTGCCGTCAGGCCGCCGTCGTCCGTGACGGTTAGGGTGGCGACGTACGTGCCGCCGTCCTTGTATGTGTGCGCTGCCTTCTCTGTTGCGGCTGTCCCGCCGTCGCCGAAGTCCCAGTGGTAGCCGACGATGCGTCCGAACGTGTCGGCCGATCCGGAAGCGTCGAACGTGACTTCGTCGCCAGGGTGGGGAGCGAGGTCGCTCGCTGCGGCCTTCGCGACCGGTGGCGGATCCGTGACGACGACTGCCAACTGTTGGCTGTTCATTGCGCCCTCGTCGTCCGTCACCGTGAGCTTCACGAGATACGTGCCCGGAGTCTTGTACTCGTGCGTGAGCGAACTCTCAAGGCGGCTTCCCGTCGCTGCGGGATCTCCGAGGTCCCAGCGGGTCTCGAGGAGCGCTCCATCGTCGTCGTGCGAGTAGTGAGCGTCCAGCTTCACCGCGAGCGGCGCGGGGCCCTCACGCGGCGTCGCGTCGATGACGGCCCGCGGCTCGCGGTTCACCATGTTGTTCAGGATGTCGTCGAGCGCGCAGCCGGACAGGAGCACGGTCAGGACTCCCAGCAGGAGGCACGCGAGAAGTGCGCGTTTCATTGGCAGGTTCCTCCTCCATCGATGTCGGCGTTGCACGGCGGGCCGCCCTCCACCCGAATCTGGTGGACGTACGTGGATGCGCCGCCGTCGTTGTCCGTGACAGTGAGTGCAACGTTGTAGGTTCCGCTATACAGCCATCGGTGCCTGACCTCGGGACCTTCGGCGTATTGCCCGTCGCCGAAGTTCCACGAGTAGGCCGTGACTTCGCCATCGTCGGTCGATGCCGATGCGTCGAAGGTGACCCACTCGCTCGCACCGACGATGTACGAACCCTCCATCGTGCTCTTCGGCGAGTAGGAGAAGGTCGCGGTCGGGAGTGGGTTCAGCGCCTTGATCGTCAGTCCGGTCGAGCTCGAGACGCCGCGGGCGTCGTAGACCGTCAGTACGACGTCGTAGACGCCGTCTTGGGCGTAGGCATGATCGACCAGCGGCCCGACGCCCGTGCCTCCGTCGCCGAACACCCACATGTATGTCAGGATCTCGTCCGGCGCCCGCTGGGACAGGGTCGCGTCGAAGCTGGCCGTGAACGGGATCAGGTGCTCGGCCGGTGACGCGGTGAACAGGGCCTGCGGCGCCGAAGGCTGGAACTGAAGACAGCCTCCGAGAGCTCCCACGACGAGAAGGGTCGTCCCCGCCAAGAGGCAGAGCCGTCGAGTCTTCATGGTGTTTCTCCTTTCTCCCCGCCGAGGGAGAGGTCAAGCGCGAGCGTGAAGCCGATCTGCATGGACAGCCCGTCGAGGGTTGCGGACTCGGAGGTTCCGTTTCCATCGAGATCGAGCGCCGTCGCTGCTGCGTTGCGCAGGATCGGCACGTCGGCCCAGCGGTAGCCGACGAGGGCCTCGACGGAGAATTCCTCGAAGAGGGGGTACGAGAGCGAGAGGCCGGCGCTGAGGCCGAAGGTGCCGCCGGAGTGGCGGTCCTCGCCCTGCGGCGGCACGCCGGCGATCGCGTCGGGGTACTCGCTTGGAATCTGGAACGTGACCGCGTGATCGAACGTCGAGTAGAAGTAACCGACGGCCGCGTCCGCCGCGAGCCGGAGCCCGACGTCGAGGAAGCGCAGTCTGGCGCCGGCGAGAACGCTGAGATTGGACAGGGTCGCCGCGATGTCAATCGTCGACGTCGCCGCGCCCTGGTACTGGCCGCGCGTCGCCGTGGCGGCGCGGCCGTACTCGAAGCACCCGGTGAGGGCGAGCCAGTCCGTGACCCAATACCTCTCCGAGGCTCGCACGCTCATCCCGCTGTAGAGCGGCTCCAGAGCGTCCACCGCGCCGGACACCCCGGGGATGACAGCGAGCGTCTCGTTGAGGTGGGTGATCAGCGCATTGAACAACAGGATGGACGTATTGATGTCGTCGAGCGACATCGTCGTCGGTCCCCCACCGATCGACACTTCAAACGGCTGCGCAGCTGCGCTTGCGATCGCCGCCGCGCCCGCGAGGATGGCCGCGCTCGCGAGGAGAATGATAGTTCCAGACGCTAGCCCCTTCATCGGTCCCCCTTCACATCAACCGAGGGAGAGGGCCGCCCAAGACAGAGCCGCACTCATCACCCGGTGGTGACGAGCGTAGGGCCGGTTGTGGGATCTGGCTGCGGAAACGGCCCCCTAGAGAGGCGACGTCGTTCTTGGAGGAGTCGGACCTACGTCCCGCGGACGGCGGACCGGAGGGCGATGAGGGCATCCTCGATGTCCGAGGCGGAGACGTCGAGGTGCGTCACCATCCGCAACTCCCGCCCCGTCTTGCCGATCGGGGAGGCCAGGATGCCCTGTTCGCGCAGGCGTTGCGCCAACAGGGTCGCGTCGAGCTCCGCCAAGGATGCGGAGTCGATTCGGACGTAGACAAGGTTCGTCCACGCTGTCGCAGCCGGACTAGCCTGAGGCGAAGATAGCCCTGGGATCGACGCGATCCCGGCGGCGAGCCGCGCAGCGTTCGCGTGGTCCTCTTCCAGACGCACGATGTGATGGTCGAGAGCGTAGAGCCCGGCGGCGGCGAGGATTCCCGCCTGTCGCATTCCGCCTCCCAACATCTTGCGGACCTTGCGCGCGGCGCGGATGAAGTCGCGCGTGCCGCAGAGGACGGAGCCTACGGGCGCCCCGAGTCCCTTGGACAAGCAGACCATGACGGAGTCGACGGCGACGGTCCAGCGAGATGGTGGGACGTTCATGGCACGCGCCGCGTTGAACAGGCGAGCTCCATCGAGGTGGACGGCGACGCCGTTTTCGCGAGCGAAGCGCGCGACGGCGTCGACATAGGACGGTTCGAGGACGATGCCGCCGCAGCGGTTGTGGGTGTTCTCGAGCGTGATCACACGCGTGCGCGGCGCGTGGATATCTAGGGGATTGCGAACAGCCTCGGCGATCGCCGGGAAGGGCACCGTGCCGTCCGGAGCATTGTCGAGGACGGCGGCGTGGATGCCGCCGAGCCCGGCGCTGCCCCCCACCTCGTAGAGGAAGGTGTGCGCCTGGCGGCCGACGATGACCTCATCCCCGCGGCCGGCGTGGGTGAGGAGGGCGGCGAGGTTGCCCATTGTCCCGCTGGCGACGAAGAGCCCGGCCTCCTTCTCCAGGAGATCCGCCATTCGTTCCTCCAGGAGGCGGACCGTTGGATCCTCCTCGTAAACATCGTCGCCGACGATGGCGGCAGCCATCGCCTCCCGCATAGCATCCGTCGGACGGGTCACCGTGTCGCTTCGCAGATCGATCCACCGCATGGGCTCACGTCTCCTGTTCCGTGCGCGACTGCCACCCGCCGGCGCCGACGAGCGGGACGAACGTGCACGCGCACAGAGTCTGCTCGCGGCGCGCCGGAGGATCAACCACGATGCGCACGATGCGCTGGCAGCGAAGCGGTCCGATGGGGCCGACGAAGATTCCCCCGTGGACGAGCTGCGCGAGCAGCTCGCGACCGGGCTCGGGCAGGCTGCCGGTTGCCAAGATGCGATCGAACGGCGCAGCCGCCGGCGCTGCCGCGGGCCAACCGAGGGTGCCGTCGCCAAGCGCCAGGCGAGCGGACGCGAAGCCGAGCGCGGCGAGTCGCCGCGCGGCCTCGCGGTGCAGGTGGGGCGACGCCTCGATCGACCAGACCTCGGCGCCGAGCGCGACGAGGACGGCCGTCTGGTAGCCCGATCCGGTTCCGATCTCGAGCACGCGCGCGCCGGGGCGAACGTCAAGCGCCTCGGTCATCAGGGCAACGATGTACGGCTGCGACATCGTCTGGCCGTCGTGCGTCGGCAGCGGGGCATCGGCGTAGGCTTCTTCGGACTGGTCCGAGGCGGCGAAGCGATGACGCGGGACCGCGAGCAGTGCCTCGAGCACGCGTTCGTCGTGGATCCCGCGACCGCGGAGATCCCGCTCGACCATCCGAGCTCTCCGCCGCGCGAGGTCCTCTTCGGTCGGGAGAGCTGGACCTTGGGATGGCGTCGAGGTGGGCACGGCAGACAGGCTACTCGTCCACGGGCTGCTCGAAGTAGTCGCCGATGATCGCGCGGGACCGCTCGAGGTCGCCCGGCCGGACCATGATTCGCACTTCGCCGAGCCCGTCGAGCATGCCCGGGTAGAGAGACGGCACGGCGTGTCCTGACAGGTTTGACGGGATGCCGAAGTCCTCGAGCAGCCCGGCGATCATGCGGGCCTTTGGCTCGCCCCACACCTTGTGGCACAGAACGAGGTCGGCCGAGACGTCGCCTGTCTTGCGGTCGAGAAGGTAGTGGACGATCGTGATGCACTGACTTGCGTGCAGGGCGAGCGCGCCGAGGGACACGCGCGGTACGTCGGCAAGCGCCGCCTCGTCCTCGGCGGTGAACTCCTCGTGGTCGGAGAGGATGAACGCCGGGTTCGACGGGACGGTGAAACCCTCAATTGGGTCTCCATGCTCGTGCAAGACGACGGGGTGAGCGTCGAGTTGGTAGAGCCGATCGAGAGCCTGGCCGAGCGTTGCCTGCGACGCCAGGACGCCCGGCGTCGTCTCGTTCTCTTCAAGTCCGGCGCCCCGTAGCGCGAGTTGCAGGATCGCTGCCGTCGAGCGCTCGTCGGGATTGAGTCGCTTCACCCGGTCGCCCACGATGCGTACCTGAACGGAGTTCTGCACGAGAAGCGTGATCTCCGTGTCGCGACGAACGCCGTGCGACAAGAACAACGCCGCACCGACAGCCCGGCACGCGACGTCGACTCGCCCGCCCGTTCCAGGGAGGTCGTTGAGGGAGAACTCTCCCGAGATCGGCACCTTGTGCGCAAGAACGAGGAACCTTCTCATGTCGACAGAGTCTAGCGCCGTTCCGCGCATCCGCCAAACGACGGCGATGCTCACACCCAGCGAACGACTTCGCGGCCCGGCGTCGCCGGGGACGAGAGCAGGCTCCGGGGGTGACCGGTTTCCCTTGTCTTGGGGTCGGAC
>JBFYRA010000075.1:0-8452 GCA_041302485.1 Candidatus Bipolaricaulota bacterium | reverse complement strand
CCGAACGTCTTCACGTTCGTCGTCGTGCCGGGGACGAGTTCAGCGACATTCGACCCGTACGGCGCAAACGACAGGAACACCGACTTCATCACTCCGCCCTGCTCGGAGAGCATGATTCGGGCGAGCGGCGTCGTGACCTCGATGTCGCGGAACCCTTCGCGTTCGAGCGTCTCGAATGTAATGCTGCGCTCTGCACCCAACGCCACGCAGGCGGTAAGGACCACGACAAGACAGGACAATCCCCAGACGATTCGGCGCTTTGCCACAGTGACCTCCGGACGATAGCGTATCCGCGCCGCCCGATGCGCGCAACTCCGTTGAACAGGGCATTCGGATGCACTACACTCGGCCGCGCCCATGTTCACAGGAATCGTGCAAGCCACGGAGCCGATCGTGCGCGTCTCTCCAGGCGAGGTGGAGGTCGGACTCCCCGCGGCGTGGCGGGCCGCGCTCGCCGTCGGCGGAAGCGTCGCCGTGAACGGCGTCTGCCTGACGGCGCGGGCGGTCGGAGAGCGGTCGTTCTCGGCCGATCTCTCGCCGGAGACGCGGTCGCGGACGACGTTCTCGTCGCTGCGCGCCGGGCGGACCGTCAACCTCGAGCTACCGCTGTCGGCATCGCGCGGGCTCGACGGGCATTGGGTGCTCGGGCACATCGACAGTGTCGGGCGCATCCGGATGTTGCGCCGCGACGGCGCGGCCTGGGCGCTCGTCGTGTCGTTCCCGCCCGCCGGGCGCCGCTACATCGTGGACAAGGGATCGATCGCCGTGGACGGCATCAGCCTGACGCCGTTCGACGTCGCAGAGGACAGCTTCCGCTGCGCCGTGATTCCGGAGACGATCGAGAAGACGAACCTGCGGGATCTGCATGCCGGAGACCCGGTGAATCTGGAATACGACGTCCTGGCGAAGTACGTCGAGAGGATGATGCAGCATGTTCGCGTCGATTGAAGAGGCGATTCGCCGCTACGCGGCGGGAGAAATGCTCGTTCTCGTCGACGACGAGAACCGCGAGAACGAGGGCGACCTCGTGATGGCCGCCGAACACGTGACGCCCGAGGCGATCAACTTCATGGTGACCTTCGGCCGCGGCCTCGTGTGCGCGCCGATCTCTGAAGACCGCGCCCGCAAGCTCGGGCTCACGCCGATGTGCACCGACAACACGGCGCTGCACGGAACGCACTTCACGGTCTCGGTCGACGCCCGCAACGGCATCTCGACCGGGATCTCGGCCTACGACCGCGCAGAGACGATCCGCCTGCTCGTCGACGACGGGACGCGCCCGGACGATCTCGCGCGGCCCGGCCACATCTTCCCGCTCATCGCGCGCGACGGCGGCGTTTTACGCCGCGCCGGGCACACCGAGGCGACCGTCGATCTGGCGCGACTCGCCGGCCTCAAACCGGCAGCGATTCTGTGCGAGATCCTGAACGACGACGGGACGATGGCGCGGCTGCCCGAGCTCGAGGGATTCGCGGCCATGCACGGCCTCGTGATCGCCAACATCGCCGACCTCATCGCCTATCGCAAACACACCGAGCGGTTGGTGTGCCGCGAGGCGACGGCCGAATTGCCCACGAAGTTCGGCGACTTCCGCATCATGAGCTACACGAGCCCGATCGAGGACGAGGAACACGTGGCCATCGTCTGCGGCGATGTGGCGGGCAAAGAGAACGTGCTCGTTCGCGTGCACTCGGAGTGCCTGACCGGCGACGTGTTTGGGTCGCACCGCTGCGACTGCGGCGCCCAGCTCGAGCGCGCGCTCGAGATGATCGCCGACGAGGGTCTCGGCGTCGTCGTCTACATGCGGCAGGAAGGTCGCGGGATCGGACTCGCAAGCAAGCTCTGCGCGTACGAGCTGCAGGACCAGGGGCTCGACACGGTCGAGGCGAACGAGCGCCTCGGCTTCGACGCGGACCTGCGCGACTACGGGATCGGCGCCCAGATCCTTTGCGACCTCGGCCTTACGACGATTCGCCTTCTGACGAACAACCCGAAGAAGGTCGTCGGCCTCTCCGGGTACGGGCTGACGATCGTCGAGCAGGTAGAGATCGAGATCGCCCCGAACGACTACAATCGGGACTACCTGAGAACGAAGAAAGTGAAGTTGGGGCACCGCCTGGACAAGGTGTAGCGATCGGAGGGCGCGATGGGAAAAGTGTTTGAGGGCAAGTTCGACGGCAACGGGCTCCGCATCGGCATCGTCGCGAGCCGCTTCAACGATCTGATCACCGGACGCCTCGTCGACGGCGCGCTCGACCGCTTGCGCCGCTCGAACGTGCCGGAGAAGTCGACCGACGTCTGCTGGGTGCCGGGCGCGTTCGAGGTGCCTCGCGCGGTCAAGGAGATGGCGGCGACCGGGCGCTACGACGGCATCATCGCGCTGGCCGCCGTGATCCGCGGCGCCACGCCGCACTTCGAGTACGTCGCAAGCGAGATCTCGAAAGGCATCGCGCACCTGAGTCTCGACGCCGACGTCCCGGTGACGTTCGGAGTCATCACCGCGGACACGATCGAGCAGGCCGTCGAGCGCGCCGGCACGAAGTCCGGCAACAAGGGGTCCGATGCCGCCGAGGGCCTGATCGAAATGATCAACGTCCTGCGCGCGGTGCGATGACCTACGACCTGGTCCGGGGGATGTACGACATCCTCCCCGACGAGATTCCGTGGTGGCAGCTCGCCGAGAACGCGATGCGCGAGATGGCGCGGCGCTACAACTACCGCGAGATCCGCGTTCCGCTCGTCGAGCACACCGAGCTGTTCGCGCGCGGCGTCGGCGAGGCAACGGACATCGTCTCGAAGGAGATGTACACGTTTGAGGACCGCGGCGGACGCAGTCTGACGCTCCGCCCGGAAGGCACGGCGTCCGTCGCCCGCGCCTACCTCACGCACGGCTGGCAGACGGGCGCGCCCTTTCAGAAGCTCTTCTACCTCGGGCCGATGTTTCGCTACGAGAAGCCGCAGAAGGGTCGCAATCGGCAGTTCCACCAGTACGGGATTGAAGTCCTCGGCGCGCTCGACCCGTCGGTCGACGTCGAGGTCCTCGCCTTCGCCTGGTCGCTCGTCGAGCACCTCGGACTCGGCGGCCTCAAGCTGCGCCTGAACTCGATCGGCTGCGCCGGCGACCGCGCCGCGTACCGCGACCTCCTGCGCCAGCACTTCGCGTCCACAATCGATCGGATGTGCGCCGACTGCCGGCGTCGACTCGACGAGAATCCGCTGCGCATCCTCGACTGCAAGGAAGCCCAGTGCCAGACGTTCCTTGCCAACGCCCCCGGGAGCGCCGACCACCTCTGTCCCGAGTGCGCCGAGCACTTTGCTCGCGTGCGCGAAGGGCTCGACCGCCTCGGGCTCGCGTACGACATCGACCCGCGGCTCGTCCGCGGCCTCGACTACTACACGCGCACGGTGTTCGAGCTCGTGTCCGGCGATCTCGGGTCGCAGGACACGCTGATCGGCGGCGGGCGCTACGACGGTCTGATCGAGCTCCTCGGCGGGCCGCCGACGCCCGGGATTGGATTCGCGGGAGGTTTCGAGCGGCTCGTCATGGTGCTCAGAGAGCGCCGACCCGACGCGGTCGCGACCGAGCGGCTCGACCTCTTCCTCGCGACGCTCGGCGAAGACGGCCGCCGCGCCGGCATGAAGCTGGCGGCCGAGCTTCGCCGACGCGGGATCTCGGTCGACCTCGACCACCGCGCCCGCGGGCTGCGCAAGCAGCTCGGCCAGGCGAACGACCTGCGCGCCCGGTTCCTCGTTGTGCTCGGCGACGACGAAGTCCGCGCCGAGAGGGGCAAGTTGAAGGACATGGACAGCGGCGGCGAACGGGAGACCGCGCTCGACGCGGCGAGCCTGGCCGCCGCGCTGGCGCCCGTGTCGTGCGGCGGCTGCGGTGGATGCAGCGACGGGTAGGGAGAAGATCGCATGGAGACCAAGGTCGTTCGCGTCGAGAATCCCGACGGGCTGAATCTCATCCTCGGACAGTCCCACTTCGTCAAGACCGTCGAAGACCTGCACGAGGCGCTCGTCGGCGCCGTGCCTGCCATCCTGTTCGGACTCGCGTTCTGCGAGGCGTCCGGCGATTGCCTCGTGCGCCATTCCGGCACCGACGCAAAGCTGGAAGAGCTTGCCGTACGCAACGCTCGCGCGATCGGAGCCGGACACTCGTTCTTCATCGTTCTCGGGAACGCGTATCCGATCAACGTCCTCGCCGCCGTGCGCAACGTGGCGGAGGTCTGCTCGATCTTCTGCGCCACGGCCAATCCGCTCGAGGTTGTGATCGCCGAGACGGCGCAGGGGCGCGGGATCCTCGGCGTCGTCGACGGTCAGGCGCCGAAGGGCGTCGAGGACGAGAGTGGAACCTCGTGGCGCAAGGCCTTCCTGCGGAAAATCGGGTACAAACTCTAGCGGAGGGCGAATGAAGCTGAGGCTGCGAGGAGACGCGATCTGGAAGCGCCTCTTCCGGCTCGTCCGCTATCGGACCCTGTGGGTCGCCGCCGTCGTGCTTGTCGTGGCTGCCGCGGGGTACATCTACACGCGTCAGGTTCCGCTGCGCAGCTCCTATTTCGACCTGTTGCCGCGCAACGACCCGTTGCTGATCGCCTACCAGGACAACCAGAAGTACCTCGCCGTCACCGACTCCGTCGTCTTCCTCGTCACGCTCGAACAACCGGACGGAATGCAGATCGAGGAGCGTCGCGCCGCCCTCCTCCGCGCCGCCGAGACGATCGCGACGCCGTTCCGCACCGACCCGGAGTTCAAGTCGGTCACGTACCTCTTCGAGCTGAACCCGAAGATTCCTCAGCAGTTCGCGGCCATCGCGAGCCTGAGCCCCGACCGGCTGGCGAAGCTCGGCGAAAACGTCACGCTGATCCAGAGCTCGCTCGGCCACACGACAGCGGCCGTTCCGGCGGACGTCGATCTCGCCCGCGTGTACCACGAGGCGACGGCGCTCATCGATCGCACGGTGTCCTCCGGCTTTTCGTTCGCCGACGGGGGCGCGGCCGATCTCTCCGGCCTGGTCTCGCTCAATCGGGTCGTCCTGGCAGGCGCTGAGATGCTGCCCGAATTCCCGCGCATGACGGACGCGGTGAACGAGATCGCCGAGCTGTTCGCGCCGCAAGACGAGGTCCGGGGCATCCCGTACTTCTCGCGCGACATGACGAGCCTCCTGATCAGCGCCCTGCCGCAGCAGGCCTCAGGAACGAGCGTCGACTACTGTAACAAGGTGCGCGCGGGCGTCCGCGAGACGCTCGCCGAGATCGACCTCAAGGCGCTCGGAGTCTCGGTCGGGATCGCCGGCACGTACTCGCTCATCTCCGAGACCGAGGAGGCCGTGAACCAGGACATGTCGCGCACCGGGCTGATCACGAGCGCCGGCGTGTTGCTCGTGTTCCTCATCTCGTTCGGTTCGCTCCTCTACAGCCTGATCGCCGCAGTACCGCTCCTCGTGGCGCTCCTGTTGACGTCGGTGTGGACGAAGGGCGCGCTCGGCGGGTTCAACCTGCTCACGACGTTCGTGCCGTCGCTCATCCTGGGAATGGGCGACGATTTCGCGATCCACCTGATCTCGCGCTACACCGAGGAGCGCTCGCAGGGCGCGACGTTCTCCAAGGCCGTCTACACGATGCTGTCGCGCAAGGGACCGGCCGTCATGCTTGGCGCGATGACGATCGTCTTCGTGTTCGTCGGCCTCCTCACGGCGCGCTCGCGGGCCTTGTTCGAGCTCGGCGCGATCGCCGGCGTCGGCATCCTCCTGGCAATCGTCTGCGCGCTCGTCCTCATCCCGACGATGCTGACCCTGTCGCGGCTTGTGAGCGCCCGCATTCGCGGTCGCCGCCGCCGCCGGGAACGCACGGCTGCCCTGCACGCGCACTTCACCGGCGTCTTTCGCGCCCTGACGCACCCCGTCGGCGCGATCGTCATCCTCGCCATCCTCGCCGCGGTGACCGCCGTCGCCGCCTACCTCGCGACCGGCGTGCGGTTCCAGTTCTCGTCCAACGATCTCGTGCCACGGTCGGAGAGCCAGGCGAACCTCGATCGCATCCTGACGTCGTTCGAGCTCGGCGGGAACGCCCAATTCGGCACGAGCTTCCTCTTCTTCGCGGAGACGGAAGACGAGATGGCCGAGCTCGAGCGGCGCCTGGCGGAGAGCCCGCTCGTCTTGTCGGTGAAGTCGCCGCGCGGCCTGTTGCCGTCGAACCTCGCCGAGCAGCAGGCGGCGCTGCGCAGTGTCAACCTCGCCGCGTACGCCGACGAGCTCGCCGCGTTCGACCGCGGCCTCGCGGCGCGCGACGACGTGTTGCTCGAGACCCGCACGCTGCTCACTCGCCTCGCGCTCGTGCAGTACGCCGCGTCGCTCAACGGCTACGCCGGCCTCGGCCTCCAGGCGGCGGAAGCGCAGGACCAGCTCGTGCGGATCCAGACGACGCTTCGCGACCTCACCATCCCGACCGCTCGCGCCGATGCGCAGGCGCTCGAGGCCGCCGTGCGCGCGCTCGACGTGCGGCTCGCCGAAGTCCGCAATCTGCCACCGGTGGAGACGCTCCTGCGCGACATCCTGCGCAGCCTGCCGCCCGAGATCTCGAACCTCTACCTGACGCAGGAGGGTCGCTACATCGTGCGCGCCAACATGAGCCCGGCCCTCTACGGCCGGTCGAACCTCAACGCGTTCATCCACTACGCCGATTCGATCTCCGACGACTACTTCGGCATCCCGCTCGTCGTGCGCAGCCTCGAAGACGTGATGAAGCGCGACTTCTTCCTCTCCACAGGACTCGCTGCCCTGCTGATCGTGGTTGTCGTCTGGCGGTCGTTCCGCAGGGTGTCGCGGACGCTGCTCGCGCTGTCTCCCGTCGTCCTCGGCTACGTCTGGATGCTCGGCGGGATGAGACTCCTCGACGTCCACTTCAACTTCATCAACATCACGATCTCGCCGCTGTTGATCGGGCTTGGGATCGAGAGCGGCGTCACGCTGCTCTTCCGCTACATCGAGGAGCGCGCGGCGTCAACAGCGGGCGCGATGGTCCGCGCCGGCGCGACGACGTCGATCGCGATCCTGACATCGATGTTCACGACGATGCTCGTGTTCGCCTCGCTCCTCCTCGCCCGGACGCCCGGGCTGCGGTTCCTCGGCGCCTGCGCGCTGCTCGGAATCGGCTCGTCGCTGTTCATCACGCTCCTCATCATCCCGGCGGCGATCTCGCTCACCCATCCCGAGGAGCGCGGCGCGCCCGCCCGTTCGCCCAAGTAGAGAGCCGGATCCACCGCAGAGCGCGCAGGGAACGGTTGCAGCGTCGGAGCTTGCTCCGACGAATCCTTCGGGCGGGCAGCCGAGCACAATCGTCGCGGCAAGCCGCGTCGCAGCAAGCTGCGACGCTACAGAGTGCTGGAGCACAACGGAGCCTCCCTCTGCGTCCCTCCGCGACCTCTGCGGTTGGTTCTTCGTGAGCCACGAAACAGATCTCACCGCAGAGCGCGCAGAGCGTACAGAGAGGGGGCAGATGACGAGGGCAACATCCCCTCTCGGGCGTAGCGTCGGAGCTTGCTCCGACGAGTCTCTCGATCGAGCAGCGGAGCACGATCGTCGCAGCAAGCTGCGACGCAGCAAGCTGCGACGCTACAGAGTGTTGGGGGGCCGCAGGGCGCGGAGAGACACTCGAGGACCAACACCCTCCGGACTCGCTTGGAAGTTCCTCCGCGACGCTCCGCGCACTCTGCGGTTGGCTCTTCGTCGACTGCCGCACGTTCACAACCCCGCCACGACGGCGACGCGGCGCGCTCACGGCACGCGGTTACGGTGCTCGCGGACAAGAGGCACCGACCTGAAGGGAGATTGATGACGGAAGAGACATTGACGAAGAATCGTCCCGTGCGCCTCGAGGGAATCCTCGCGCGGGTCGATCGCGTCGCGGCGTGGACCTCGGCGCTCATCCTCGTCCTCTATATCGTGAGCGGGTACGGAATTACGCGGGCCGACGAGACCCGCGCGCTGACGGGTGGGCTGATGACGCTCGAGCGCGCGTTCACGCTCCACAACAACCTCTACATCCCGCTCCTCGTGACGTTCGCCTTTCACACCGTGATGGGCCTGCGCCGCGCGCTGATCCGCACGACCAGGAAGAAGCTCGTCGCCGGCTGGGTCGCCGCCGCCGTCGGAGCCCTTGCGCTCGTCTACTTCCTCGTCTTGGGCGTCTAGGAGAGAGGCCCGAGCAGAGACGGATAGAAAGAGAGAGGCCTCGGGAGCATGCCCGAGGCCTCTCTGTCGCTAGAAAAGCGAGATCGACCTACAGCTTCGACTGGACCTGCGTCAACAGCGCCTGTGCGTTCCACTGGGCGTAGGCGTTCATGAGCGGATACTTCGTCCCGACCGGCTCGGCGAGCACGGCCTGGAGCACGACCGCGGCCTCGGCCCACATGTTCTTCTCCATGTAGTAGAACTCGGCGATAAACGTCCGGT
>JBFYRA010000004.1:0-7019 GCA_041302485.1 Candidatus Bipolaricaulota bacterium | reverse complement strand
AGCCGAACACGACGACGCGCGTCGGGTACAAGGGAACCAGCGCACCGAGAACCTGCGCGAGGCCGTCGGGCGTGTGGGCGTAGTCGACGACCGCGTCGAGCCCGTCGTCGCGCGTGAAGGTTTCCCAGCGGCCGGGAACGGGCGGCAGGGTCTCGAGATGCGGCACGAGGTCCGCAAACGTCTGTCCTGCCGAGAGCGCCGCGCCGCAGGCAGCGAGCGCGTTGGCGACGCCGTGGCGGCCGTGGAGCGGCAGGAAGACGCTCGCCGTCTCGCCGCGCCAGCAGATGTCGACAGCGATGCCGCGACGTTCCTCGTGGCGCACGGCCGCCGACAGATCGGCGTCGGGCCGCAGGCCGTAGAGGAGCGCGGGACAGCGCGAGGCGCCTCGCAGGGTCGCGCTGAATGGGTCGCCGGCGTTCAGGACGGCGCAGCCGTCGCTCGGGAGGCCGCGGAACAGGATCGCCTTGGCCTCGCCGTACGCCGCCATCGAGCCGTGAAGGTCGAGGTGGTCGCGCGTGAGGTTCGTGAAGACGCCGACGCGGAACGCGATGTGGTCGAGTCGTCGCTGTTCGAGCCCGATCGACGACGCCTCGACGACGAGATGGCTAGAGCCCTGATCGGCGGCCTGACGGGCGAACGCCTGGACGACCGGGCTCGATGGCGTCGTCAGCGCGCGCAGGCCGCGCGAGAAGTTGGCGACGGTCCCGAGCACGGCGGTCTCGGCGCTTCCGAGGAGGTGGGCGATGAAGTGGCAGACGCTCGTCTTGCCGTTGGTCCCGGTCACGCCGATCGTGAACAGGTCGCGCGTCGGGTGCTCGAAGAACGCCGCTGCGAGCGCGGCGAGCGCGGCGCGGCCGTCGGGGACGACCCACGACGGTGCGTCGATGGCAATTGCGCGCTCGGCGACGACGGCGGCCGCGCCGCGGGCGACGGCGGCCTCGATGTAGTCGTGGCCGTCGGCCTGGACGCCGCGGTGCGCGACGAACAGCACCCCGGGCTCGACGAGCCGGGAGTCGTCGGTGACGCCCGCGATCGCCGCGTCGCGCGGCGGGGGCGACCATCCGATCTCGCTGGCGAGATCGGCGAGGCGGCGGCTCACCCGGCCTCCTTGATGCTGTAGACGTAGATCGGATACCCGTCGCGAGCTTCGCCGACGAGGTCGGGCTCCCATCCCCAGATGGGGTGGTAGTACGACACAACTCGGGAGCCGGGAGAAAGCTCCCGCCGGATCCGCTCTTGCAGTTTGAAGTTTGACGTGGCAGAGAGGAACAGGATGACGACGCTCGCGTCGGCGACGCAGCTGGTGTACATGTTGCCGCGCACGACGCGAGCGCGGCGGTGGAGCCCGAGGAAGAGGATCCACGTCTTCGCCCACAAGACGCGCAAAGGATCGATCTCCACTCCGGTGGCGCGGGCGCCGAAGTCACGTGCCGCGGCGACGACGATGCGGCCGTCTCCGCATCCCAGGTCGACGACGTGATCGCGCGGGCCGACTTCTCCGAGGAGGAGGATGCGGCGAACCGTCACCCAATCGGTTGGCTGCCACAAGGCGTCGAGCGTGAGGTTCCACCCCAGCCAGACGATCGACACGAACGCGATCGCGACGGCGATGACGACGACGACCACTAGAACCGGACCTCGAGCCCCACCTCGTATACGGGTCCCGCCGTGAACCCTTCATCGAGCCAGCGCACGAGGAAGCGGGCTTGCGCGAACAAGACGAGCGCATCGATCGGCACGACCCGCAGGCCGACCGTGCCCTCGAGCACAAGCCCGGTCGTGAACGGCGGCGGCGTCAGCGCTACGCCCGCCCCGAGCGCGAAGAAGGGGTCGATCGGCCCGAACTCCTGGTGCGCGACGAGCCCGCCCGTGATCAGCATCAGGCCGGCCATGTCTCCGGTCGCGATGCCGACCTCGGCGCGGAGGTCGAAGTTCGCGGACAGGGGCATCTCCGTCAGTGCACTGAAGAGAAGAATCCCGGTGGGATCCATCCCGGCGGCGAACCCCACGCCTGTGGCCTGGGCCGCGGAACCCAACCCGATGAGGATCAAGAGAACCCCGGCGATGCATCGTGCTCGCGTCATGGCACCCCCTTGGAGCCTAGATGTCGAGAGCCGTGATCTTGTCGCTGTTCTCCATGATGAAGTCGCGACGAAGCGCGACATCGTCGCCCATCAAGGTGGAGAAGATATCGTCCGCCTCGAGCTCGTCGCGGATCTCGACCTTCTTGAGGATCCTCTTCTCGGGATCCATCGTTGTTTCCCAAAGTTCCGACGGGTTCATCTCGCCGAGTCCCTTGAACCGCTTGACGCTGTAGTTCCCGGCATTGGCCTTGCGGAAGGCATCCAATTCCCCGTCGGAATGCATGTAGTGGGTCGCCTTCCCCATCTTCACTTGATACAGGGGAGGCTTCGCGATGTAGATGTGGCCTTGCTGGATCAGCTTGGGCAGGTAGCGGTAGAAGAACGTCAGGATCAGCGTGCAGATGTGCGCGCCGTCGACGTCGGCGTCGGCCATGATGATCAGGCGGTGGTAGCGCAGCCGATCCAGTGCGAACTCGTCGCGAATGCCTGTGCCGATGGCCGTGATCATCGCTTTGATCTCGGTGTTGTCGAGCAGCTTTGCGAGGCGCGCCTTCTCGACGTTGAGGACCTTGCCGCGCAACGGGAGGATGGCCTGGAAGTCGCGGTTTCGTCCCTGTTTGGCGCTGCCGCCGGCCGAGTCCCCCTCGACGATGAACATCTCGCACTTCGCCGGATCGCGGTTCGAGCAGTCGGCGAGCTTTCCGGGCAGTGAGGTCGAGGCGAGCGGCCCCTTGCGCCGGGCCATCGTGCGCGCCTTGGACGCCGCCATCCGAGCGCGGCCCGACTGCACCGATTTCTCGATGATCAGACGGGCGACCTTCGGATCCTTCTGGAAGACGAGAGTCAGCTGTTCGGTGAGGATGTTGCCGGTGATGCTCTGGACCTCAGGATTGCCAAGTTTCGTCTTCGTCTGGCCCTCGAACTCCGGCGTCGGGATCTTCACGCTGAGGATCGCCACGATGCCCTCGCGGATGTCTTCGCCGCGGAGGTTCGGGTCGGCCTTCGTGAGGATCTTCTTGTCGCGGCCGTAGTCGTTGAGGAACTTCGTCAGCGTCGCTTTGAACCCGACGAGGTGGGACCCGCCATCGATGGTGTTGATGTTGTTGGCGAACGTGTGGATCGCCTCGTCGTAGCTCTTGGTGAACTGCATCGCGATCTCGATCTCGATCCCCGAATCGGTCCCCTTGAGATAGAGCGGAGTCGGGTGCAACGGTTCGCGCTTCGCCGCGAGTTCGGCGACGAACGACTTGATGCCACCCTCGTGCTGGAACTCGCGCGTGATTCCGGCCGCTTCGTTCTCAAGAACGATGCGCAACCCGCCGTTCAGGTAGGAGAGCTCGCGCAAGCGGTGCGACAGCTGCGGGAAGTTGTAGTGGATCTCGCCGAAGATCTCGTGATCCGGGAGGAACGTCGCGACGGTGCCGGTGTGATCGGTCTCCCCGATGACGGTGAGTTCGGTGATCTTGAGTCCGCGCGAGAACTCCTGATGGTGGACCTTTCCGTTGCGGTGGACCTCGACGACCATGTGCTCGGACAGCGCGTTCACAACCGACACGCCGACGCCGTGCAGGCCTCCCGAAACGTGGTAGCTCTTGTTGTCGAACTTGCCGCCGGAATGGAGCGTCGTCATCACGAGCTCGAGTGCCGGGATCCCGGTCTCGGGGTGAATGCCGACGGGCATGCCGCGCCCATTGTCGGTGACGGTGACGCGGTTGTCGGCGTGAACAGACACCTTGATCTCGGTACAGAATCCGGACAGAGCCTCGTCGATCGAGTTGTCGACGATCTCTTCGATCAGGTGCATCAGCCCGGACTGCCCGGTGCTGCCGATGTACATGCCGGGACGCAGCCGGACCGGCTCGAGCCCCTCGAGAACACTTATCTGATCCGCCTCATAGGCTTGAGGCTCTTTGCGCTTCTCCGCCATGTCACCACCCGGACGAATTCTATCAAAACGCCGACGGGGTTTCAACAAATGGCATGTCGGCGGTTGGAAGAAGAGAGGGGCGGCGCCCTGAGCCCTCGATCGCAAACGCCGACGGGGTTTCAACAAATGGCATGTCGGCGGTTAAGAGAAGAGAGGGGCGGCGCCCTGAGCCCCTCGATCGCAAACGCCGACGGAGTTTCAACAAATGGCATGTCGGCGGTAAAGAGAAGAGAGGGGCCCGGCGCCGCGAGCCCCTCGATCGCAGATTACTGGTGGCTTCTGACCACCGCGACGACTTCGGGGAAGTCGATGCCGAGCTCTCGAAGCTTGGCGAGCGTCGGGACGCCGTTCGACGTCCAGCCGCGCCGCTTGTAGACGGCGTCGGTGAGCTTCTCGTACTGCTCCTCGCGATGCTTGCGCAGCGTGGCGACCTTGGCTTCCGTCGTCATCCGGGTGGGATCGATGCCGAGCTTCTCCTTGAGCTGCGCGTCGTAGCGGTCGCGGCGCGACTCGTACTCCTCCGCGGTTACCGGACCTGCCGAGCGATAGGGAATCTTGTCGTGCGCGCGCGTGCCGTACCCCATGCGAAGGCTGAACACGCGCTGGAAGTTGTAGACGCGCTCGGACTGGCGGATCAGGTCCGCCGGCGTCACGTCGACGCCGGTGACGCCCGAGAAGACGTCGCAGTAGTTCGCGACGTGGGCGGGGACCTTCGCCGGTTCCGCCGTCGTGGCGTTGTCGGCCGGCTCGACGTCGTTCCACGGCAGCTTGCAGTGGCCGACGAGGCCGAACCACGTGCGCCACATCGGGAAGTAGTGAAGCGCCTCGGCCTTGTCCTCGAAGGTCGGAATCTGGTTGTTGACCATATCCATGAAGATCAGCCAGGCCTCGTCGTGCTGGGGACCCTTCAGCGCCAGGCCGTAGCCGCCCTGCATCGCGAGCGACTCCTTGGTCACGTATTCCGAGTACTCGAGGCCTTTGGCCTCCATGCCGATCGAGTCAAGGAACGCGCGGTCGGCTTGGAACTCGCGCGCGAAGTGATCCTTCATGCGCCGGATGCCCTGTCCGACGACGGTGCCGAATCCCTCGCCGCGCGCCATCTGGTGCAGGACCTCGAGCGCGGCGTCGCCGTTGCCGAAGCGCAGTTCGAGCCCGCCTGTCTTCTCGGCGTCGAGAATGCCGGCCTCGTAACACTCCATGACGAAGGCGAGGCCGGTTGTGAACGAGATCGTGTCGATCCCGTACGTGTCGCAGTAGAAGTTCATCTCGAGGACGAAGTCGGGATCGAACACACCGACGTTCGCGCTGCCCGCTGCGGTCTCGTACTCCGGCCCGTCGACGAGGACGCGGTCCCCCTTGTACGGCCCGGTGCGCAGGAGGAAGTTGTCGACGGCGTGCGAGCACGACATCGTGCAGCCGATCCAGCAGCTGTCCGGCATGTTCTGGCCGAAGCGCTGCCGCCAGACGTTCGAGGCAATCTTCGGCGAGTCGGGATGCGAACCGAAGCGGTAGTTGTGGGTCGGCAGGAGGTCGTACTCGTCCATGACCTCCACGAGGTGCGCCGTCCCGACGCGCCGCATGTCGCACTGCTTCTCGTCGAGCTCGAGGATCTCCTTCGTGAGGCGCCCGCCGGCGGCCTGCAGCTTCTTGAGGTCGGCGGGGGCGTTCGAGTCGGCGCGCACGGGCGGGCTCTTCACGACGACCGCGGCGATCTTCTTGTCGCGGAACACGGTTCCGATTCCGCCGCGCCCGGCCTGCTTGATTCGCGCCGCCTTGCGCTTCAGGTCGAAGAAGCTGAAGTTGAGGCAACCCCAGCGGGAGTGCTCGGCGCCGCGGCCGGCCGTGATCGACGACACGGCGGCGATGTCCCGCGGCTCCGGCGAAGACGCGAAGCCGCGCATGAGCGCCTCCGAGAACACGTGCGTGTTCAGGTCGGCCTTGGGGCACGCGAGGATCTGCACGACTCCGACGGTTCCATCAATGAACACGACGACGTCCTCGTGCGTCTTGCCCTGGATCTCGAGCGCGTCCCAGCCCGAGAACTTCAGGTACGGACCGAAATAGCCGCCGACGTTGGAGTCGATGACCTGTCCAGTGAGGGGCGAGAGCGAAACCACGAGGGATTTCCCGGATCCCGCGTAGGCCGTGGTGCCGCCGACCGGGCCGGACGAAACGACGATCGCGTTCTCCGGATCGTTCCACTGGGTCTTCGAGGTCACGGCATTCCACAGCCGCCAGAGGCCGAAGCCCTTGCCGCCGATGAACACGTCCTTCATCTGTTGCGTGACAGGACGCGCCTCGATCTTCCCGTTTCCGACGTTGACGTAAAGAGTCTGGCCGGTGTAGCCCCGCGCGAGCGGCTGGGGCTTGTACGGCATCTCGGCGATGACGCGATATCCCGCGGGCACTCCCATGAACGCCTCCTCAAGGGGCGGCGCGAGCGGCGCCGCCGATGCGGCGAGAGTGTAGATGGAGAGTACGTTCGGCTCAACCGGCGCGCTCGTTGCTCCTGCGTCCTCGCTGGACTACGCTGTCGTGTCGCTACGAGGCTAGGCGGGAGGAACCATGGACGAGAAGCGGATCGAGCGCGGTGTGCGAGAGATCCTCGCCGGAATCGGCGACGAGCGGCTCAACCCCGAGGTGCTTGCGAACACGCCGCGGCGCATCGCGGCGATGTATGCGGAGTTCTTCTCCGCGCTCGCGGAAGACCCCGCCGATGCGCTCGGCGTCGTGTACGAGGAGCTGTACGAGGAAATGATCGTGATGAAGAAGATCCCGTTCTTCTCGATCTGCGAGCACCATCTTCTTCCGTTCGTCGGGACAGCTGACGTGGTCTACGTTCCGAAAGACGGACGCATCGTCGGGGCGAGCAAGCTGGCGCGGGTCGTCGACATCGCCGCCGGTCGTCCGCAGCTGCAGGAGCGCCTCACCTCGCAGGTCGCCGATGCGCTCATGAAGCGGCTCGATCCGCACGGCGTCCTCGTTCGGATCGAGGCGTCGCACCTGTG
>JBFYRA010000157.1:0-8217 GCA_041302485.1 Candidatus Bipolaricaulota bacterium | reverse complement strand
CAGTAGATGCAGTCGTGGTCCTGCTGGAGGCCGACCCAGTTGCGAATTGCCCCAAGATAGTTCCCGATGTGGAGTGTTCCTGTCGGCTGGATTCCGGAGAAGACTCGCTTCGCCAAGGTCGAACCTCCTCTGTCTTTGGATAGAGGCGAAGTGTACATCATCCAGGCCTCGGCGAGGTCGGCCGAGCGCGCGGTCCGTCCGGCTCTCGGATCGGATGCTGAGTTGGTGCGCGGTTTGCCGCTCGCGTATCATCCGGGCGGGAGCGAGATGAACGCAAACGAGATCGTCGCCGTGGTTCTGGCCGCACCAGGAGCCGAGATTCCCTGGGCGCAGGAGCGATATCGCGTGCCGATCGGCGGGACTTCCTCCCTCGCGAGGATTCGCCGTGCTCTCACCGAGGCCGGCGTGCCCGAGGTGTTCCTGATCGCCGATGTGCCGCCCGAGGACTCCTCTTGGGCCGCGGTTGCGTCGCCCCGCGAGGCCGCGGCCGCGCTCGCCGGGTGGTCGCGCGGGCGATCGCTCCTCTGCCTCTGCGGCGACGTACCTCTGCTCACGCCGAAGACGATTCGCGAGTTCCTTGACGCGGCCGTGGCAAGCCGCGCGAGCCGATTCGTCGAGTCGACCGGCGCGATGGCGTTGCTCCGCACAAGCGACGAGGCGACGAAGGCGCTCGCCGAGGCTCTGCGAGCCCTGGACGTTCATCCGCTCGGCGCTAGCCCGTGCGGCGACGGAACGTGGCGTGCGCACGACCCGGACGACATGCGCCGCCTCCTCCGCCCGGAAGACTATGCGGCGGTCTTGAGGTTGGCCCGCCTGAGGAAGACGGCGGCGCTCGCCGCGGGCGGCGTCCTCATTCCCGACCCCGAGCGAACCTACGTGGACGACGAGACCTCGGCCGGGGCGGGCACGACGCTCCTTCCCGGCACGCACATCCTGAGAGGCTCGACAATCGGCGCGGGGTGCGAGATCGGGCCCGACTCGTGGATCGAAGCGAGCGCGGTTGAAGACGGCGCCGTCGTGCGGTATTCGGTTCTCCAGGGAGCGCGAGTCCGCGCCCGCTCGAAGATCGGACCGTTCGCGCATCTGCGCGAAGAGAGCGACGTCGGACCGGACGCCCGCGTGGGAAACTTCGTCGAGATCAAGGCATCCCGCTTGGCGGCGTGCGTCAAGGCGGGGCACCTCGCGTACGTCGGCGATGCCGACGTCGGCGCCGGGACGAACATCGGCGCCGGGGCTATCACGTGCAACTATGACGGCGAGGCAAAACACCGCACCGTCATCGGTTCGGGCGCCTTCGTCGGCACGAACGTCTCGATCGTTGCGCCGGTGACGGTCGGCGACGGGGCATTCCTGGCGGCGGGATCGACGATCACCGACGACGTGCCGCCCGGCGCGCTGGCCATCGCCCGCGCCCGGCAGGTGAACAAGGAGCCGAAACAGACAGCGTCCCGGGAGGACACATGATCGAGCGGGAACTGAAGCTCGTCGCGGGGAACGCAAACCGCATCCTGGCGCAAGAGGTCTCGTCGTCGCTCGGCATCGAGCTGTGCGATGCGGGGGTGGACCGCTTCAGCGACGGGGAGATTCGCGTCCGGATTCGCGAGACCGTTCGCGGGGCCGACGTGTTCGTCATCCAGCCGACGTGCCCTCCCGTGAACGAGCATCTGATGGAGCTCCTGTTGATCATCGACGCGGCGCGCCGGGCGTCGGCGCGTACGGTGATCGCCGTGATTCCGTACTACGGGTACGCGCGGCAGGACCGTAAGCACACTGGCCGCGTTCCGATCTCGGCGCGTCTCGTCGCCAACCTGATCGAGACGGCGGGCGCCGACCGCATGCTGACGATGGACCTTCACGCCGGGCAGATTCAGGGGTTCTTCAACATCCCGGTCGACAACCTGCGCGCCGACTGGATCTTTGCCGAGCACATTCGCACGCACGTCGAGGGGCTGGAGAATGCGATCATCGTCTCGCCCGACGCCGGCGGCGCGGTGCGGGCGCGGATGGTCGCCGAGCAACTCGACCTTCCCCTCGCGATCCTCGAGAAGCGGCGCAGCCACGACGGGTCGGTCGTCGACGTGATGAACGTGATCGGCGATGTCGCGACGAAGCGCGCGATCCTCGTCGACGACATTGTCGCATCGGGCGGGACGCTCGTGAAGGCCGCCGAGCTCTTGCTCAAGAACGGCGCCCGCGACGTGCGCGCCTACATCACGCACGGGCTGTTCTCCGGCGACGCGCTGCGGATGCTGTCCGCGTCTCCCTTGAAACGGGTGGTCGTTACCAATACCATCTTCCGCCAGGAAGCGGAGAAGAGTGGAATTGTCGATTACATCTCCGTGGGCGAGCATCTCGCCAAGACCATCCACCGAATCTTCGAGTACAAGTCGGTGAGTCATCTCTTCCCGCACTACTAGGGGCGTAGGAGTCATCATGCACACGCTAGAAGCGAAGACGAGACCGTCGGGCAAGGCGAGTGTCCTCCGGCGGCAAGGCATTGTCCCCGGCGTCGTATACGGGCCGGCGATCGAGAGCACGCCGATCGCCATCGCGCGTCGGGACCTGTTGGTCCTGTTCTCGAAAGCCACGCGCAGCTCGCGCATCACGCTGAAGCTTCAGGGTGACGGAAAGCCGCAGGAGATGGACGTGTTCCTCAAGGTCATCGACTACGACGCGATCACCGACGAGCCTGTGCATGTCGACTTCTACCACCCCGAGCCGAAGCGCCCGCTGAAGCTCAGCGTGCCGACGAAGATCGCGGGCGAGGCCAAGGGCGCGAAGTCGGGCGGCATCCTGAACGTCCAGTACCGCACGGTTCCCGTCCGCGGCATGCCGAAGGACATCCCTCATCTGCTCACGATCGACGTCTCCGACCTCGATGTGGGTGACTCGATCCACGTGAGCGATCTCGATTTCGGCAAGGTCGAGCCGCTCCTGCCGCCCGAGCGCGTCCTCGTTACCGTCATCGCCCCGCGCAGCATGGTGGCGGAAGCGGCCGAGGCGGCCGAGGGCGCTGAAGGTGCTGAGGAGGCGGCCGGCGAGGAAGCCGCCGCCGAGGGCGCGAAGGAAGGAGAGTCGTAAGGAGCCTTGCGTGAAGGCCGTCTTCGGGCTTGGAAACCCGGGCTTGGCCTACGCGGTGACGCGACACAATGTCGGGTTTGAGGTCGTCGACCTCTTCCGTAGGGTTCATCACGTGCGAGCGCGAGGGCGGATGCAACACTCCGCCCTTGTCTATTCCTGGGAGGACCTCCTGCTCGTGAAGCCGCTCACGTTTATGAACGAGAGCGGCCGCGCCGTGAAGGGTGTACTCGCGCAGCACAAGATCCCGCCGCGCGATGCGCTCGTCGTCTACGACGACATCGATCTCCCGCTCGGGCGCATCCGACTCCTTGCCGCCGGAGGCCCGGGACGCCACAAGGGAGTCGGCTCCGTGCTCGCTTGTCTCGGGACCGAGGAGGTACCGCGTCTGCGCATCGGGATCGAGATCGAGGGGCGCGACGATACAGGCGCCGACTACGTCATCGATCGGTTCACGCCCGAGGAGTGGCAGACAGCGGTGCCGGCTCTCGAGCGTGCCGTCGAGGCGATCGACCTCTTTCGCGCAGTCGGCATCGACGCGACGATGACGCGCGTCAACCGGAAGACCGATCCGTTGTAGGTCCCGTCTGGGCGGATATACTTCTCTGGACTGGATTGCCCGCATGGGAGGAGGCCGGATGTACGACCGTTTCTCGCGCGACTCGATGGAGATCATCGCGGTGTCGCAGGAAGAGGCCGAGGCGTGGCGCCACAGCTACGTCGGCACCGAGCACCTCCTTCTCGCTTTCCTCAAGATGACGGGCAGCGATGTCTATCGCTTCCTGTCGACGCATGGCGTGACGTATGAGAAGGTCGCCGGACTTCTCGAACAGGAGAAGGGTCGCGGCGAGGTGCGCCTGTCGGCCGACGACCTCGAACCGACGCCGCGGCTGAAGCGGGTCATGAAGATCAGCTTCGAGGAGGCGCGTCGCTCTGGCGTGAACACGATTCGCCCCGAGCACCTCCTGATGGGCATGCTGCGCGAGGGAGAGGGCACCGGCGCGACGCTTCTGCAGCAGCTCGGAGTCGACCTCACGAAGACGCGCGCCTACTTCCTGCCGCCGTCGGGCATCGGAATGACGATCCGCGCCGCGCGCCGCCAGCCGCAGAAGAAGGGCGAGCTGTCCGAGTTCGGCCGCAATCTCGTCGAAGAGGCGATGGCCGGGAACCTCGACCCGGTCATCGGCCGCGACGCCGAGATGGAGCGCATCATCCAGACCCTCACGCGGCGCAAAAAGAACAACCCCGCACTGATCGGCGAGTCGGGCGTCGGGAAGACGGCGATCGTCGAAGGCCTGGCGCAGAGGATCGCGACCGGCGACGTTCCGGCGATCCTGCGTTCGAAGGAGATCCTCGAACTCGACATGGCGTCGGTCGTCGCCGGCACGAAGTACCGCGGCGAGTTCGAGCAGCGGCTCAAGACCTTGATCAACCAGGTGACCGAGAACGACAACATCATCCTGTTCATCGACGAGTTGCAGACGGTCGTTGGCGCCGGCGGAGCCGAAGGCGCGATCGACGCGTCGTCGATCCTCAAGCCGCCGCTTGCGTCGGGGGCGATCCAGTGCATCGGAACCGCGACGCCCGACGAGTACCGCAAGTCGGTGGAGAAGGACCCGGCGCTGAAGCGCCGCTTCAAGACGATCGCCGTCGACGAACCGTCGATCGACACGACAGTCGAGATCCTGAAAGGGCTGCGTCCGCGGTACGAGAAACACCATGGGGTAAAGATCAGCGACGACGCGCTGCTCGAGGCGGCACGGCTCTCCGATCGGTACGTGACCGACCAGTTCCTGCCCGACAAGGCCGTCGACCTGATCGACGAGGCGTCGGCGCGAATCAAGTTGCAGAGCTCGCTCCTGCCCGAGGACGTGCGCGAACTCCTCGATCAGGTCGAAGAACTCGACAAGCAAGAACAGGAAGCTGTCGCGGCGCAGGAGTACGAGACCGCGGCGCGGCTGCGGGACCAGAAAGCCGAGCTCGAGGCGCGAGCCCGCGCCAAGAGCAAGTCGGACATCGAGGGGCAGGAACTCCAGGTCGGGAGCCGCGACATCGCGAAGATGGTCGCGATGTGGACGGGCATTCCGATCGGCCACGTCCAGGAAGAGGAGTCCGTCCGGCTCGTCAGCATGGAGCAGAAGATCCACGAGCGCCTCATCGGCCAGGACGAGGCCGTGCGGGCGGTGTCTCGGTCGATCCGTCGCGCCCACGCCGGCGTCAAGAACCCGAAGCGGCCGGTCGGCGTGTTCATGTTCCTCGGGCCGACAGGCGTCGGAAAGACAGAACTGTCGAAGACCCTGGCCGAGTTTCTGTTCGGCGACGAAGAGGCGCTGATCCGGGTCGACATGTCGGAGTACATGGAGCGCTTCTCCGTGTCGCGCCTCACCGGAGCGCCTCCGGGCTACGTCGGCTACGAAGAGGCCGGCGAGCTGACGGAGAAGGTTCGCCACCGTCCATACTCGGTCGTGTTGTTCGACGAGATTGAGAAGGCGCACCGCGACGTGTTCAACATCCTGCTCCAGGTGATGGAGGACGGCATCCTCACCGACTCGCAGGGTCGGCGGATTGACTTCCGCAACACGGTCCTCATCATGACTTCTAACGTCGGCAGCGAGCTGATCACCGATCGCGACACGCTCGGATTCTCGGACCAGAGCGAGGAGTCCGACGAGCCGTACCAAGAGATGAAGGGGCGCGTCACCGGCGAGGCGCGCAACGTGTTCCGGCCGGAGTTTCTGAACCGGCTCGACGACATCATCGTGTTCCATCAGCTGAACCGGGCGCAGGTGCGCGAGATCGCGACAATCATGGTCGATGAACTCAAGGCACGCCTGCTCGCGGAGCGCAAGATCGTCTTCCGCCTCGATGACTCGGCGTGGGATCTCCTCATCCGCCTCGGCTACGACCCGAAGTACGGCGCCCGCCCGATGCGCCGGACGATCGAGCGGCTGATCGAGAACCCAATCTCGGAGGAGATCCTCGTCGGCCGCTTCGGACACGGAGCGCGCGTCGTTGGCAGTGCGAACGGCGACGAAATGCGGTTCGAAGAAGACGGATAGCATGCCGTTCACGTGCTCGCGCTGCGGCAATCGGTCGGTCAAGCCGTTCGGCCGCTGCCCGCACTGCGGCGCCTGGGACGCGTACGCCGAGACGGAGGAGCCCGGAGGCGCGAGGCGGCATGACGTCTCGTGGCTCGGCGAAGAGCTCCGCTCGATCGCCGACATCAGCCTGGCCGACGTCGCGCGCATTCCGTCCGGAATGGGCGAGCTCGATCGCCTGCTTGGCGGCGGGTTTGTGCCCGGCGGCGTGATTCTGTTCGGCGGCGAGCCCGGCATCGGCAAGTCGACGCTTCTTCTGCAGGTGGCACACGCGCTCGCCGAGACGGCGGGCAACGTCCTCTACGTCTCGGGCGAGGAATCGGAGAGCCAGGTCAAGCTGCGAGCGAGCCGCGTCGGCGTCGACAGCCGCCGGCTGTACGTCCTCTCCGAGCAGAGCCTCCATCGGATCGAGGCCGCGATCGAGAAGACGTCGCCCTGCGCCCTGATCGTCGACTCGATCCAGACGGCGCTGTCGAGCGCCGTGGACGGCGAGGCCGGGGGCATCCGCCAGCTGCGCGACGTCGTGGGCGAACTCATCCGAATCACGAAGTCGCGTCGGCTCGTGACGTTCCTCGTCGGCCACATCACCAAGGACGGAGCCTTCGCCGGTCCGAAGTCGGTCGAGCACCTCGTGGACGTCGCCCTGTACCTCGAAGGCGGGCGCGGCGAAGACGTGCGGTTCCTACGTTCGGTCAAGAACCGCTTTGGTTCGACCGACGAGGCTGCCGTGTTTCGCATGACGGCACAGGGCATGCAGGAGATCGCCAACCCATCAGCGTTCTTCCTCGAAGGCCACGCCGACGTCGACCGGCCGGGGTCGGTTGTCGTGCCCGTGCTCGAGGGGACGCGGCCCATTCTGGTTGAGCTGCAGGCGCTCGTGTCGCCGAACGGTGGGTTCGGCGTGCCGCAGCGACGCTGCACGGGCCTCGACATCAACCGCGTCCTGTTGCTCCTGGCCGTGATCGAGAAGGAGTTGGCCGTGCACATCGGCGGCGCCGACGTGTACCTGAGCGTCGCCGGCGGACTGGAAGCGAAAGAACGCGCGAGCGACCTCGGGGCGGTGGCAGCCATCGTGTCCAGTCTGCGCAACCGACCTCTCCCGCCCCGGACGTGCGTCGTCGGCGAAGTCGGTCTCGCGGGCGAAGTGCGCGCCGTGCGTCGGGCGGCCGAGCGGGCACGCGAGGCGGAGAAGATGGGCTACGAGAGGATTCTCGTTCCGGCAGCGGGGAAGTCGAAGGAGAAGGCGGCCATCGACGTGGTTCCCGTAGAATCGATCGATCGCGCCATGGCGGAGCTGGGGCTGATCTAGGAGGAGCGATGCGCGACGAGCGGTGGGACATGCTGACGGCGGCGGTGGAGGCCTTGCGGGCGCGAATGCGTGAGACGCCATCGGCGGCGCTGATGCTCGGATCGGGAATCTCCGACGCGTTCGGAGTTCCCGAAGGCGGCGAGCGCATCTCGTGCGCCGACATCCCGGGCTATCCGGCGCCGACGGTGGCCGGGCACACGGGCGAGCTGTGGGCCGGCCGCATCGGCCGACTGCCCGTCATCGTCCAGCGCGGGCGAACGCACTACTACGAGGGTCGCCCGATCGACGACGTCGTGTTCGCGACGCGCCTGTACGCGCGGCTCGGCGTAGAGACGCTCATCGTGACGAACGCCTCTGGCGCGATCCGCCAGGATCTCTGCGCCGGAGACCTCGTCCTGATCACCGACCACATCAACATGCTCGGCGCGAACCCGCTGCGCGGCCCGAACCTCGACGAGTTGGGACCGCGGTTCCCCGACATGTCGGCCGCCTACACGCCGCGGTTGCGTCAGATCGCGCGCGACGCGGCGAAGGCGGAAGGGATCGACCTCAAGGAGGGCGTCTACGTCGCCGCGCTCGGCCCGTCGTACGAGACGCCGGCCGAGATCCGCGCCTTCCGCGCAATGGGAGCTGACATCGTCGGCATGTCGACCGTTCCCGAAGTGATCGCGGCGGCGCACGCCGGGATGGACGTTCTCGGGATCTCGATCGCGACGAACCTCGCGGCCGGCG
>JBFYRA010000144.1:0-4171 GCA_041302485.1 Candidatus Bipolaricaulota bacterium | reverse complement strand
TAGCGTCTATGCGCTCGGTTCTCATGCGAGAGCGCACCAGCTTCTGTCTCCGACGTCGGCTCCGGCGCTACGGACGCCCTTCGTTGCCCGATCAGTCGGCGGCGGCGCCGACTTCTAGGCGCTGTGCTGCGTGGAGCGACGCATAGGCCTTTCCGGCCGCGAGGAGCTCTCGGTGCGGTCCCTCCTCGATGATCTGCCCTTTGTCGAGAACGACGATCCGGTCGGCCGCTTCGATGGTCGAGAGGCGATGCGCCACGGCCAGGGTGGTTCGGCCCTCCATCAGGACCGAGATCGCGTCCTGAACGAGGCGCTCCGACTCGGTGTCGAGCGCCGACGTTGCTTCGTCAAGCAAGAGGATCGGCGCGTCCTTGAGCAGCGCGCGCGCAATCGCGATCCGCTGCCGCTGGCCGCCCGACAGCCTGGCGCCGCGCTCCCCGACCTTCGTCTCGTAGCCGTCCGGCTGCTCGAGGATGAAGACGTGAGCGTTCGCGGTCTGCGCTGCGTGGACGATCTCCGTCTCTGTAGCGCCTGGCTTGCCCATCGCGATGTTCTCGGCGATCGTGCCGTCGAACAGGTAGGCATCCTGAGGCACGTAGGCGATGAGCTGCCGCAGACGGGAGAGGTCGCCGTCCCGCAGGTCCATGCCGTAGACGCGGATCTCGCCCGCGTACTCCGGGTACAGCCCGAGCAAGAGCTTCGCCAAGGTCGACTTCCCGCTGCCGCTCGGCCCGACCAGCGCGACGACTTCGCCTTCGGCCACCGTAAGGTCTACGCCGCGCAGCGCCGTCTTCTCGGTTCCATCCGCCGTGTAGCCAAAGCCGAGGTCCCGCACGACGAGAACGGGCCGGCCCTCTCTCGGTCGACCGTCCTCCGGCGCCCGCGCCGGGCGTTCGAGCGGCTCGTCGAGGACCTCGAACACCCTCTTCCCGCCCGCTACGCCTTTCTGAACCGTCGCCACGAACTGGCCAAGAGACGAGAAGAGCCACGATGCATTCCCCTGGACGCGGACGACGGCCCAGACGGCCCCGACGAGGATCTCGCCGCCGCGGAAGAGAAGCAGCGAGAAGGCCAGGAGTCCCAGCGACTGGGCCCATCCGACGAGACCCTGCGCCGCGTCAAACGCGGCCTGGGCACGAGCGCGAGCGATCTTCCGCGCCGCCGCATCGGAAGATGCGGTCGTGTAGACGGTCTCGAAGCGATTCGCGCCCCCGAGCATTCTCGTGACAGACAGTCCGGCCAGGAGGTCCGAGAGGCGCTCGGTCATCGTGCCGAGAGAGGCCTGCAGGGCCTCGCTGCGCCGCCGGAGCACGCGCGCCGCGGGGATGCTCAGGCCGAGAAGAATGAAGCCCAGCGCAAGTCCCGCGAGCCCCAGCTTCCAGGAGAGGGCGAAGATGATTCCGAACCCGATCGCTCCCATGAACAGCGCAACCGAAACGTCGCTCAGATTGCCGAGCATCGCGAAGGCCGCGTCGAGGTCGTTGGTGCAGCGCGAGATGAGGTTGCCGCTGTGCCCCTCCTCGAGCCTTGCGATCGGCATTCCGACGACTCGGCCGAACAGCCTCTCGCGAGCGATCGTCTTGCTGCGAGCGAGGGAGAAGGCATCCCAGTACTGCGCCAACGTCGCGACGGGCATGCCGAGGAAGAAGGTCCCCAGCGCGAGGAGGATGCCGCGCACGAGGAGACGGGAGTCCCCGACCGTCGACGCATTCATGACGTCCTGGAACACGAGGGCCATCACCAGGTTGAAGCAGAACGCGATGATCGCGCCCCACAGCACAAGGCTCGCTGCGTAGATCGGGAACTGACGTCCCGTCAGAGAGAGCGTGCGCACGAAGGGATGATTACGGAGTCTCTCCATGATCACACCCCCTCTGCCGCGAGCGCCGGCCCTTGTGGAACGGTGGCTTGCTGCTCGTAGAACCGCCGGTACAACGAGTCGGCCTGGAGGAGGTCCGTGTGACTCCCTCGCTCGCGAACCCGCCCGTCGGCGAGAACGAGGATCTCGTCCGCGTCGCGGAGCGCGGACAGCCTATGGGAAACGACGAGCGTCGTCCTTCCTTTGGACAGGCGATGGATCGCTTCGAGCACTTGGGCCTCGGACTCCGTGTCGAGAGACGCCGTCGGCTCGTCAAGCAGCAGGATGGGCGCGTCCCTGAGGAAGGCGCGCGCCAGCCCGATCCTCTGCCTCTCGCCACCCGACAGCCGATTGCCCAGTTCGCCCGCAAGCGTGTCGTAGCCGCGGGGAAGGGCGGACACGAAGTCGTGCGCGCTGGCTGCCTTCGCCGCGGCCACGATCTCGTCCCGCGTCGCCTCCGGCCTGGCCACCGCGATATTGTCGGCGATCGAGATCGGGAAGAGGTGCGTGTCCTGAGACATAAGAGAGACCCGATCGCGCACCGTGGTGAGGTCCGCGGACCCGATCGGCTGGCCGAGGACGCGGATCTCGCCTCCTGTCGGCTCGTGGAGCCCGCAGAGAAGCTTCAGCACGGTGCTCTTGCCACACCCACTCCCGCCGACCAGCGCAACGGTCCGCCCCACCGGGACGTGGAAACTCAATCTATCGAGCACATCTCGACCGCCTCCGTAGGCGAACGAGACGCGATCGAACTCCAGAGCGCCGTCCGTCGAGACGAGAGGCACGCTGTGCCCGCCGCGACGCTCCGACGGGGCATCGAGAATCTCATAGCATCTGGCGAGGGCTGGGCTGGTCTCACGCAGCTCACGAATCCAAGACAGCAGGGCCTCGAGGGGCAGAAACACGAACCAGATGAGCAAATCGAACCCAAGGAGAGTTCCAATCGAGATCTCGCCGCGGAAGGCCATGTAGCCTCCGTAGAGGGGCACAATGAGCTGCGGGATGTAGCGCAGCATGAGGAACACGGGCCAGGACATGATCGCTCTCTTCCGGTTCGCCATGTTGTGTCGCTCCAAGGCACGAGCCTGATCGTGGAAGCGGTCGCCGAGCACGGTCTGAAGGCTGAAGGCACGAACGATCGGCGCCCCGCGCACCGCGTCCTGCGTCGCCACGTTCGTCGCGCCCAGCGATTCCATCGCCTTCGTCGAGTGCTGCTGCATCGGCCGGACCACGCGCTCGAACACAAACACCGAGATCGGCATCATCGCGCAGGTGACCAGCGTCAGTTTGGGACTGAGGGCGAACATGAACGCGAGCCCGCCGACGAACTGCAGCGGCTGGTGAAGGTAGTCCGGAGCTCTCCGGAACACCGCGTCGCACGAGTCGAGGTCGCTGTTGAGCCTCGAGACCAGGTCGCCCGTGTGGTATCGGTCAAGCGTCGCCACAGGCAACGACTGGATGTGCGACGCAATCTGATTCCGAAGATCACGCACAGACGCCGCGGAGAGGGTCGCCACGGAAACAGCCTTCAGGTATCCCGCGCCCGCCTCGAACAGCGCGAAACCGAGCGATCCGAGAACGAGGCCAAGGAACAGACGCATGTTTCCCGCAATCGCCGCGTCCGCGATCTCGCGAACGAAGTACGGTCCCGCGAATCCGACGGCGGCCACCATCAAGGTGGAGGCAACGGCCGCACCGAGCCATGCACGATGAGGGCGGAGCTGGCCGAGCACCCTCCTGAGAAGCTCCCACTCGATCCGCTGCGTCTGACGGTCTCTGCCCATCTGTCTGACCTCCCGGTCCGACACACTGTTCTACGAATAGGTAGCAGGATCGGACGAGGAGGTTCAGGCACACGGCAAAGACCGCAGCAACTGCGTCCTTGCTCGCTCGTCACGTGTGCCGAAGCGCGCCCCAAAGCCGATCCTTCGGCTCCGCGCACGGCCTTCGGTCGAACGGCCCGTACCATGGATTCTTCTGCATTGACCTGACATTGCCTTCGGCCTCGTCGGCAATCCCACGTCGAGCAACGACGGCAACGTCGCGAGATTGAGGCTCAGCCAGAGGTCCCCGCAATCGTCAGGTTGGTCTTGCGTTACGGTTTCACCTACCCTCACAGACGGGAGGAGATATGAACCACACCCTGCGCTCACTGACCGTTGCTGTTGCCGTTGTGCTGGGATCCATCGCCGCGGCTGCCGCGCCGGGACTCGTCTACCAGACCTTCGACCCGATGGTCATCCCGGTCGACTCGGCGGGCGACGTCCTGTACACGGTGCGCGTGACCGGGTCTCCGACACGCGTCGTCTTGGTCAT
>JBFYRA010000142.1:0-7230 GCA_041302485.1 Candidatus Bipolaricaulota bacterium | reverse complement strand
TCAACAAGCTGAAGGGCACGCTCACGAGCTGCGCCGTGAAGGCGCCCGGATTCGGCGACCGCCGCAAGGCGATGCTCGAAGACGTCGCCGTCCTGACGGGCGGGACCGTCGTCGCTGAGGACGCCGGCATGCTGATCAAGGACACGACCCTCGATATGCTCGGCACCGCCGAGCGCGTCAAGGTCGACGGCTCGAACACGACGATCATCGGCGGCAAGGGAAAGGCCGACGCGATCCACGGCCGGATCGAGCAGATCGAGGCCCAGATCGAGACGACCGATTCCGACTACGACCGCGAGAAGCTCGAAGAGCGCAAGGCCAAGCTCGCCGGCGGCGTGGCCGTCATCAAGGTCGGTGCGCCGACGGAGACCGAGCTGACCGAGAAGAAGCACCGCATGGAGGATGCGCTCGAGGCCACAAAGGCCGCGGTCGCCGAAGGAGTTCTGCCGGGCGGCGGCGTGGCGTTGATTAGCGCCTCGAAGGTCCTCGACAAGCTCGAGCTTGAGGGCGACGAGAAGGTCGGCGTCCGCATCCTCGCCCGGGCTCTCGAGGCGCCGTTGCGCCAGCTGGCCCAGAACGCCGGGCTCGAGGGCGGCATCGTCGTCGGCAGGGTTCGCGAGCAGAAGAAGGGCGTTGGCTTCGACGTCGTCACCCAGCAGTATCGCGACATGTACGAGGCCGGGATTATCGATCCGGCCAAGGTCACGCGCTCGGCACTGCAGAACGCAGTCTCGATCGCCGGGATGCTCCTGACGACGGGTGCCTTGGTCGCGGAGATCAAGGAGAAGGAAGAGTCCGCGGCGCCGCGCATGCCGGCAGGCATGGACTACTAGCCCCGGGCCATTGCTTTTGCCCCTTCCGCCCGACTACCCTCGGGCGGAAGGGGTTTCTCTTTGATGGACAGGCGAATCGGACTGGCCCTTGGCGGAGGCGGCGCGCGCGGCCTCGCGCATCTCGGCGTGCTGATGGAGCTCGAAAACCTCGGGATTCCGATCGCTGCGATCGCCGGCTCGAGCATTGGCGCGGCACTCGGCGCGGCCTATGCCGTCGGCGCGAATCTTCCGCTTCTGGCGCGTCTTCTCGCAACACTCGATCTGAACGCGATGCTTCAGGTCACCGACAACACCCTCCGCGAGGTCCAGAAGATCATCGGGCGCGGCCTCGTCGAGTACGTTCGCGGAGCGGCGTGGAGGTCCGGCGGCGTGACTCCGCCCGATCTCGCTCGCCTCACCGAGCTGTTCTCGCTCATCACCGCCCGCAAGACGTTCGAGGAGACGCGCATCCCATTCGCCGTGGTCGCGACGGACGTCGAGACCGGCCAGCAAGTCGTCCTACGCCGCGGGCCGCTCTCGCGCGCGCTGACAGCCAGCACCGCGATTCCGGGCGTGTTCTCGCCTGTCGCCTACGACGGCCGCCTGCTCATTGACGGCGGCATCGTCGACAAGGTGCCCGTCGACGTGGCAATCGAGATGGGCGCGAACGCCGTGATCGCGGTGGACACCGGCGCGCCGCTGACTCGCCGCGTCGCGACGCAGATCGAGGCGATCCTCCAGGCACAGCGCTCGACGTCCAAGCTCCTGACACAGATGCAGCTCGATGTCGCGCGTCGCCGCCTCGAGGACCGCCTCGTTGTCCTGCGGCCCGACGTGGGCTGGATTCGAATGTTCGCGTTCGAGTACGCCGAGGACGCCATTCAGGCCGGCAGAGCCTCCGTCTCCGCCCACCTCGATCGCATCGAGGAACTCCTCGGCGAGCCACTCACTCCCTCCTCGAACTAGCGCAGCGTGAAGACGCCGCTCGTCGCCGTCCCCACCCGTTCGTCAAGGTCCTTGGCCGACACGAGCACTTCGTAGGCCACGCCCGTCGGGAAGGCGGCGCAGTCCCAGAGGTAGCTCCCCTGGTTCGCCAGGCCGTCGCCGAGGACCGTCCACTCCTCGGAGCCGGTGGCCCGCACTGAGACGGTCATCCGGAGTCCGCTCGCGAGCCCGTCGGGATCGACGGCCTGCCATTGGATCATCACCGGACAGGACGTCTCCCCGGCGACGGGGCCGAGGATCTGCGCCCGCGGCGCCTTGAGGTAGCTCACCGTGGCGGAGTTCGCCGCCCGCGGCGTTCCGGCGAGCGCCCCGCCGGCGGCATCGAGCCCGCAGCAGACGAGACCGTCGTTTGTCCGCCAAGCGCCTCCCATCTCGATCGGATCGACTCGTTCCATCGTCCCGAACGGCAGATCGCCCTGGCTCGCACACCCTGCCGACCATCCCGCCGGCGCGCACGACACGAGATCGACGACGTTGCCAAGCGGATCGATCAACCACAGGTCCGCTCCGCTGTTGCTGAGCGAGCCCTTGTAGAGGATGTCGGCCTCGACGTCCGACACCGTGGTGTCGTCGGTGCGCTCGAGCAACAGGAATCCACTCGCGTCGATCGTGGATCGCCGAACCTCAATCGTATCCTGCTCGACGACCGCGAGCGGGATCCGCACGTCTCCGATGGCGAGGACCCACCCCGTGAGGTCGATCGGCGACGCCGTGCAGTTGCGAAGCTCGATCCACTCGTCTTGCGAGCCCGCCGCTGTACCTCCCCACGCGACTTCGTTCACGACCACCGTCGGCGACGCCGCGGCCGCTCCCGACAGGAGCACCACGAGCGCCAGGATTGCCGGGAACGATCCTGCCGCGTTCGTCTTTCTACGTTGCAGCATGTTTCCTCCTTGTCGCGGACATCTGTTCCTTCTGTCCGCTCTTTGCGTTCAGGATCATACCTCTTCTTTGCCGTTTTAGACAGAGGCATCGGCCGAGGTGGGTCGTTTCGCGCGTCGGATCACCATCCCTATACTTGGCGCAGTCAGGAGGAGAGATGACCGTCCGATCGATCTATCGGTTCGCCGTTCTGTTCGCGCTCTCGTCGTCGATGATCGCGCCGTGTGTCGCGGCTTCGCCGACGTACCGGATGTGGCTCGACATCCAGGCGCGCACAGGCACATACGAGGGGACACTCAGCGTTCTCTGGCGCAACCCGGCTCCGGTCGAGTTGGCAGAAGTCTTCTTCCGGCTCTATCCGAACGACGCCACCCTCTTCGGATCGGCATCGCTCGCCGTCGGCGCCGCGTCCGTCGGCGAGTCATCGGTCGAGCCGGCTCTGTTCGCCGACGACACCGTGCTCTTGCTTTCGCTTCCCACGCCCGTCGCTCCAGGCGAGGAAGTCGAGATACGTCTCGCGTTTCGCGGGCGCGCCGCCAATTCGAGGGACGGGTTCGCGACGTCGACCGAGTACGGCCTTCTCACTCGATCCCGCGATGTCCTGACCTTGATCGGCTTCTACCCCTTCCTCGCGCCCTATACGGGCGAGGGCTGGGCGATCGATCCCCCCGCGCTGGTCGGCGACCCGCTGTTCGCCGACACCGCGACCTACGAGGTCTCGATTCTCGTCGAACCCGGCGTTGCGGCCATTCCCGTTCCCGATGGCTCGTCGCTCGGAGCAGACGGGCGCCTGCAGCTGACCTACTCGCGACAGGATCTGCGTGACTTCTCTCTGGCCATCGTCGATTCCTCCCGCGCTCCGCTCGAGCGACTCGCGGACCGCATCGTCCTGCGCAGCTGGTTCCCGGCGTCGCACGCTGAGGCCGGCCGCATCGCGCTCGACCGCGCGGCAGCAGCGGTCGACATCTACACGACGCTGTTCGGCCCCCTTCCGTACCCGGCCATCGACATCGTCGAGGCGCCGCTCCAGCGCGCGGCCGGCGTCGAGTGCTCAGGGCTCTTCCTCGTCGCGTCGGCAAACGCCGCCGCACCGCGGGATCCGTTCTTCGACATCATCGTCTCGCATGAGATGGCGCATCAGTGGTTCTACGCTCTGCTGGGCAGCGACCCGACGGAGGAGCCATGGCTCGACGAGGCGCTCGCGACCTATGCGTCGAACATCTTTCTCGCCCTGGCGGTGTCTGAGGTCACGGCGCAAGCCGAACGTGCGGCCTGGGCGACGGTCTACTCCCGGGCGCGGCAGGCCCGTCCCGACCTTCGGGTTACGAGCCCCGTCAGCGAGTTCCCCGATTCGCAGACCTACGCATCGTTCGTCTACTCCGGCGGCGCGTTTGAACTGGATGCCATCCGCCGCCAAGTGGGCGACGACGCGTTCTTCGCGGCTCTGGCCGATTACGTCGCTGCGCATCGCGGGAAGATCGCAACGGGAGGCGATCTGTGCGCCAGCTTCCGCGAGGCCTGCGGCGGCTGGGTAGAGAGCGCGCTGTGCGGCGACGGACCTTCGCCGATGCCGTGAGGAACCTCGGCGGCCCTGCGCGTGTACGTTAATACGGAATGGTCCAGACGGTCGAAGGAGGACACATGAGACGCATGCGTTTTGCAGCCAGAGGAGCCGCCTTGGCGCTCGTCGCCGCCCTGAGCATCGCCGCGGCGGGGGACGCCGTGACGCTCGATCCGCAGTCCTATTACTCTTTTCCAGTCGACGATCTCGCAGTCAACCTCGAGACGCTGAGCGCGGCCGCCGCGGCCAGCGGCTACGCTGTGCTCGCCTTCTCGGGCAATACGGTGGTCGTCATCCGTGGGACGGATTCGCCGACGGACACGGTGGGAAGCATGCTCCTTGAGGCCGATCGGCTCCTCGTCCTCGACGGGGACCGCTTCTACCTCCGCGCCGACGGGACCGCGATCTCCTACGCGCTGCGGCCGGCCGACGGGGGCTTGGAGCTCGTCGTGAGTCCAAAGACATCGATCGATCTCTACGAGGCGCTCACCTCGGTCCTCGTCGAGCTGCAGGATGTCGGCATCGTCGGCATGGACGTCGATCTCGGCGGCTACCGCGTCATTGTCCGCAACCCGTTCAAGGGTCCCGCGCAGCCGCAAGACCTGTCCGCAACGCTCGACTACGCCCTCTACGGCCTCGTCGTCGCGGAGGACTGGTTTGCCTACGCGTCGCAGAAGGGAATCGCGCTCCTCGGCCTGCGGCTCGAAGTCGTGCTGGAGAAGATCCCGGGCGCGTCCGTGCCTGCGGACTTCGCGTCGGCCGTCGTTTCGGAGACCGAGCGTCTGGCCAGCCTGGTGCTGCCCGTCGACCGGATCGTGTCGTTGGCGCGTTCGGCTGGCGTCGGATACGTCCGCCTGCCGTACGTTCCCGTCGCGCCATAGGGGGAAGAATGAAACGCATCCTGCTCGTCGCGGCACTCCTTCTTGCGGTGTCTGTCGGCACCGCGCTCGGCGCCGACACGTTCGTCGTCGGGGTCGAGCAGTCGACCAAGGACTCCTGGGAGGCGCTTGGCTCGCAGTTCCAGTCCTCAACGGGAATCACAATCTCCGTCCAGCCCTTGTCGCAGAGCTCAATCGCCCAGCAGGTGTCCTGGCAGGCGTTCACGCGCTCGGGGCGACTCAACTTCGTCATGATCGCCAGCTCCTGGGGATCGGGACTCTCCCGTTATCTGCAGGATCTAGCGAACGTCGTCCCGTCTCTGTCGGCCCGCGGCATCACGCCGGTGTCGCAGAGCGGGAAAGTGGTCGGAGTTCCGATTTCCTTCGCTCCCGGCTGGTACCTCGCGGTGATGACGTGGCCGCAGAATCAGACCGCCGCAGTCGACTTCCTGATCGCGGCCGCGCTCGGGATGACGTCGGCGTCCACTGCGACACCCTCGGCGCAGTCCGTCGCGACGACGTTCACCACAGGGAAGCTCGCGCGGACCCAGCACAGCGCGAAGCTCGACGGAGCCCTCAGCAGCCTGATCGCCGCGGCGCAGTCCACAGCCAGTGCGATGTCGGCCGCCGGAACGCTGCCTTCCGCGGCCCTCGCGGCGCTCGACGCCGTGGCCAACGTATTCGGAGTCCCGTTCTCGCCTCAGACAGGCATGGTCACGGTCGTCATGGAGTCCTCCGCCGGGAGGACGGGGGCATCGAATGTCGCAGCTCTGTCTGCGCTCGGCGTCTCCGGCACTTCAGTAGAGGCGTCCTCTTCGCTCGTCAAGGTCACCGTTCCGGTGACGCAACTGGCGTCGCTCGTCTCCCAGCTCGCGGGCGTCGCCTTCGTGCGCGCTCCCTACGAGCCCTACGCCCTGGCTGTCTCGGAGGGACGCGCGGCCATCCAGGCCGACGCGTACGCAGCGGCCGGCATCACGGGCGCCGGCGTCAAGGTCGCCGTGATCGACCTCGGGTTCAATGGCCTTGCCCCGGCTCAGGCCCGCGGCGACCTCCCGATGGCCGTCGTCCAGAACGACCTGACGGGAACCGGATTGACGAGCGGGATTTCCCACGGCACGGCGGTCGCGGAGATCATCTACGACATCGCTCCCGGCGCCAACCTCACGCTGATCAAGATCAGCGACGAGGTCGATCTCGACCAGGCGGTCACGTACTGCTTGGCCAACGGCATCGACATCATCAACCACTCGCTCGGCTGGTATAACACGAACAACTACGACGGCACCGGGACGATCGCCGACATCGCGCGACGCGCGGTGACCGGCGGGATCCTCTGGGTGAACGCGGCGGGCAACGAGGCCCAGAGCCACTGGCGTGGGACGTTCGCCGATGCGAACGTCGACGGTTGGAACGATGCGGCGGTGACCTTCTATGCCTCGAGTGGCTCGCCGATCATCCTCTACCTGACGTGGAACGAGTGGCCCGCGTCGTCCACGGACTACGATCTCTACCTCTACGACCCGTCGAGCAATCTCCTCGCGTCCTCAGCGAAGTACCAGACAGGGACGGAAGAGCCGACGGAGTCGATCACGACCACAGCCTCGCAGACCGGCACGTACACGATCCGCTTCCGCGGCGCCGGGTCGCGATCGCTCAACCTGTACAACCTCTACCAGGCGGTGTCGCCGGCCGTGGCGTCGAGTTCGATCCTTGCTCCGGCCGACGTCACCGAAGTCGTCACCGTCGGGGCGATCAACTACCCGAGTTACGCGACCGGTCCCCAGGCGGCATACAGCTCGCAGGGCCCGACGACTGATGGACGAACCAAGCCGGACCTCGCCTGTCCGGACAACGTCACGACGGGCAGTGCGCCCTACACGGCGTTCGCCGGAACCTCGGGGGCCGCGCCGCACGCGGCCGGAGCCGCTGCTCTGCTCCTATCGATGCAGCCATCGCTCTCCGGCGCCGCACTGCGGGCTCAGCTCTTGACGCACGTCGTGCCGATGGGGAGCCCGAACATCTACGGCCAGGGACGTCTCGTTCTCCAGCCCCCGATGCCGACAAACCAATCGCCAGTTGCTTCGTTCACCGC
>JBFYRA010000135.1:0-25350 GCA_041302485.1 Candidatus Bipolaricaulota bacterium | reverse complement strand
CGCCGTCCGGGACCCTGCACGCGGCGCCGCGCCGCGACGGACTCGGTGGTATCGAACGCTCTGGGGATGGAGCCTCGTGGCCGGCCTCCTCGTGACGCTCGCTGCGGCGACCGTGATCACGGGGGTCGACTTCTCGCGCCTCGTGAAGAGCTTCCCCGATGCCGCGAAGATTCTGCGGCGCCTCGTGCACCCTGATGGGTCGATCCTTGGCGAGGTCGTTCAACTCACGATCATCACAGTCTTCATGGGACTCATGGCGACGCTCTTGGCGATTCCGGTCGCGGTGGTCCTCAGCTTCCTCGGCGCCCGCACCCTGACCCGCGGCCCCATCGGCAGACCCATCTACATCGTCGTGAGAGCCCTCACGAGCATCGTCCGGTCGATCGAGCCGATCATCTGGGCCATCATCTTCGTCATCTGGGTCAGGCCGGGGCCGTTCCCTGGGATGCTCGCTCTCTTCGTCTGCTCCATCGCCGATCTGACGAAGCTCTACTCTGAGCAGCTCGAGTCGATCGACATCGGGCCGACCGAGGCGATCACGGCCGTCGGCGGGCGGCGTCTCCAGGTCTTGCTGTACGGAATCGTGCCGCAGATCCTCAACCCCTACCTCTCGTTCACGCTCTATCGCTGCGACATCAACGTGCGCATGGGAACCGTCATCGGAATGGTCGGCGGCGGCGGGATCGGCATGCTGCTCATGCAGTACGTGCGCGTCAACGAGTGGGAAGAGGTCAGCATGTGCCTTGTTGCGATCACGCTTGTCGTATGGTCGATCGACACCCTGTCGGCGCGCCTGCGGGCACGCCTCGCGTAGGGTGAGGACGAGATAGCCCCTACTTGACGAGGTCCTCGAGGTACTGCTGGATCTCTTCCAGGCCGTAGGTCGTCTTCATCGCCTTGTAGTCCTCGAGCCAGGCGCTCTCGATCGTGTCGTCGCGCCGGATCTCGATATCTCCGATTCCGAGCGCGTCGACCATCGTTCGAGCCTCTTCTTCGATCTGGCGATCCTTCACGCGGAAGAGAAACCGCGGGATGTGCACGGCCATCACCTCGCGGGCGAGTATAGCCGAGTCCGGCGGCATGGACAGCCCCATTGATCAGATGCCATGCTGGTCCTAGAATGCGGCACTATGAATATCGTCGACGTCATCCGCAGCAAACGTGACGGCGGGGCCCTAACCCGAGACGAGATTAAGTTCTGGATCTCGGGTACGGTGTCCGGCGCGATCCCCGACTACCAAGTCTCGGCTTTGCTCATGGCGCTCTTTCTGCGTGGGATGACCGACGAAGAGGCCGCTATCCTCACCGACGTCATGGCCCACTCCGGCTCGATGTTCACGCCCGAGGATCTCGGCGGCTACACGGTGGACAAGCACTCGACCGGCGGCGTCGGAGACAAAACGACACTCGTCCTCATCCCGCTTCTCGCCGCCGCCGGACTCAAGGTGGGTAAGCTGTCCGGGCGCGCGCTCGGCCACACCGGAGGCACCATCGACAAGCTCGAATCGATCCCGGGCTTCCGCACCGATCTGTCCCGCGACCGCTTTCTCGATCTCGTGCGGAAGACGGGGCTCGCGCTGGCCGATCACACCGCGGACATGGTTCCCGCCGACCGCATCCTCTACGAGCTCCGCGATGTGACGGCCACCGTCGATTCGCTGCCGCTCATCGTGGCCTCGATCATGTCGAAGAAGATTGCAGGCGGCGCACAGGCCATCGTGATCGACGTCAAGACGGGCGCCGGCGCGTTCCTCCCGCGCATCGAGGACTCGCGCCGCCTGGCGCAGGCCCTCGTGGACACCGGCGCGAGGCTCGGCCGCAAGATGGCAGCCGTGATCACCGACATGTCCCAGCCGCTCGGCCGGATGGTGGGCAACGCGCTCGAGGTCCGGGAGGCGATCGACACGCTTCACGGGCGGGGACCCGACGATCTCGCGACGCTGTGCTGCGAACTCGGATCGGAACTCCTCGTGTTCGCGGGCAAGGCGCCGGACCGGACCGCCGCGGCGGACGCGCTTCGGAAGCTCCTCGAGAATGGGGCGGCGCTCGCGAAGTTCCGAGAGCTCATCCAGAACCAGGGAGGCGATGCCCGGGTTCTCGACCATCCAAGCCTCTTGCCCCAGGCGCTGCATCGGGTCGAGCTGGCTGCACAGACGGCGGGAACGGTGTGCCGCCTCGACGCACTCCTCGTCGGCCGCGCGGCGAACGCGCTCGGCGCCGGACGGACTCGCAAAGAGGACACGATCGATCCGTCCGTCGGCATCGAGCTCGTCCGCAAGGTCGGCGAGCGTGTGGTGAAGGGCGGAACACTGGCCGTCCTGCACCTCGACGGCGGGAAGAAGAACCTTGCGGAGGCGAGAGCGCTTCTTGAGTCGGCGTACGAGATCGACGCGCGCGGCGCGCCGTGTGCGCCCCCCTCGCTCATCGTCGAGCGGATCCTGGGCGAGACGCCTGCGGCGCTCGCCTAGCGACAGGCGACGGACGCTTCTGCAGTCGCCGTTGCGTTCACGCCTCGAGCGTGAACGCGTCCGGAAGGAGTTCGGCGATCGTCGTCCGCACGAACTCGCCTTCGGGGTTTCCCATGAGGATCTCGAGCTTCGGCGCGTGCTCGTAGAGCACCTGCCGACATGCGCCGCACGGGCGGCAATGGTCGGACGCGCACGACACGGCGATCTTCACGAAGTCGCGTCTGCCTTCCGAGATGGCCTTGAACACGGCGACGCGTTCAGCGCAGAGAGAGAGTCCGTTGACCGAGCTCTCGACGTTCACGCCTGTCACGACGGTCCCATCCGCGCACAATAGCGCGGCGCCGACAGGGAATCCGGAGTATGGAGCGTAGGCATTGCGGCGGACTTGGTTCGCCAGCTTTACGAGGTCTCGATCGTCCATCAGAAACGGATCACCACTCCCACGGAACCTGCCAGACCCCCGCTGCGGAGGTCCCACCATCCGACCCACTCTGCGAGCGGCTGGACGAGGCGCACGTCGGCGTAGAGACGCAGGAACGGCAACCCCAGTTCGAGGCGCACACCGACGTGGGCCGCGAACGTCGACCAGCGCAGGTCGCCAAGGTGCAGGGCAGCGAGCGCCGCGTCGACTCCTCCTGCCCACTCCGCGGGAACCTCGCGGCCGATGTCGATGACGACGGCGCTGCTCGCGTAGTCGACGCCCGCCGACAAGCCGATCGCCACAAGGAACAGGTCCACCCGCTTGACGGCCTCGAGTGAGACGGCCCACGTCGAGAGGTCGAGGTCGATCGTGAAGCGCGCCGTCTCGCTGCCGAGATCGATCTCTTCGTCGAGGAGAGGGTCGGGAATCAGAACGCCTGCCAGGTCGGCGACGCCGCGGACGATCGCCGTATCGAGCATCCCGCCCGACAGCCGGATGCCATCGATCACGACCCACGGCAGCGGAATCTCCACCCCGCCACCGAGCAGGGGAATCGGGAGGAGCGTGGGGATCGCCGACAGCTGCGCCGCCACGTCGGCGATCGCGAGATCGAAGTCGGCGCCGATCTCGGTCAGCTCGCCTGGAGGCAAGCCCTGATCGGCCAGCATCGCGAGGAGTGCGTCGGATGCCGCGGACAGCGCAACGGGGACCCTCAAGAGGGTCCCCGTCACGTCGAGCGAACCAATCTCGCACCCCAGATGGAGGCCGGTCGCGCGGCCGCCGATCGCTCCGAGCGCCAGGCCGAGAGCAACGACAGCGACCGCGGCGATCCTCCGGACAATCATCGCCTGTCCCAGCCCTCCCACTCTCTGCGCTTCAGCTCGGCTCGCTTGATCTTGCCGCTCGTCGTCTTCGGCAGCTCGGTCACGTACTCAACCGCGCGCGGGTACTTGTACGGCGCGGTGACCTTCTTCACGTGATCCTGCAGCTCTTTCGTCAGCTCGTCCGACGGCGTGTAGCCCTTCGCAAGGACGATGAACGCCTTGACGATTTCGCCACGCTCGCGGTGCGGTGCGGCGACGGCGGCAGCTTCAACGACGGCGGGGTGGCTGACGAGGGCGTCCTCGACTTCGAATGGACCGATGCGGTAGCCCGACGTCAGCATGACGTCGTCGGCGCGGCCCTCGAAGAAGAAGTACCCGTCTGCGTCGGCCTTGGCCAGATCCCCTGTCCGATACCAGCCGCCCGCGAACACGTCCTTGTCCAACTGGGGCGACTTCCAGTAGCCGTCGAAGATGATCGGGTTCCCCGGCTTGAGGGCGATCTCGCCAACCTCTCCTTGCTTGACCGGGCTTCCCTGCTCGTCGATCAGCGTGGCGCCGGATCCGGGCGTCGGCAAGCCCATCGCGCCGGGCTTCACCGGCATCCCGGGGAGGTTGCAGACGAGGCATACGCTCTCGGTCTGGCCGTAGCCGTCGCGGATCGTCACGTTGAACGCGCGCTTGAACGCTTCGATCGGCTCGACGTTGAGCGGCTCGCCAGCCGAGAGCGCGTCCTTGAGGTGGATCTTGTGCTTGCCCATGTCCGGCAGCTGCGCGAACAGCCTGTACTCGGTCGGCGTACAGCAGAGTTTCGTGACCTTGTACTTCGACAGGAGTTCGAGGTACCGCTCGCCGTCGAAGCGGCCGTTGTAGATGAGCTGCGTCGCGCCGGTCGTGAGCGAGACGCCGACAGGACTCCAGTACCACTTCGCCCAACCGGGCCCCGTCGTGGCCCAGACGATGTCCGACTCATCGGCGTCGTACCAGTAGCGCGCCGTGATCCGGTTGTGGCAGTACATCCAGTGGTGCTTGTGGACGACGGGTTTGGGATTGCCGGTGGTCCCCGACGTGAAGTTGATCGTCATCGGGTCCTCGGCGACGAGCGGGACCTTCTTGACGTTCGGGTCACCTGACTTGACAAGGTCTTCGAACGAGAGCCAGCCCTTCCGGGGTTCGCTGGCCCCAATCAGGATGAACACTTCGAGCGGACACTGCCCGCGCACCGACTCGACCATGGCGGCCGTCGACATGTCGGCGACGATGAACCGCGCTCCCGAGGCCTGCGATCGGTAGACGACTTCCTTTTCCTTCAGCATCTCCGAGCTTGGAATAGCCACGCCGCCGGCGACGAACGTGCCGAGCTGCGCGACGTGCGCCTCGGGGATGCGTGGCAGGATGTGAATCACGGGCTCGTTCTTCTTCAGGCCGAGCTTCATCAGGGCGCTCCCGAAGCGAAGCATCCCGTCGACCAGCTCGCCGTAGGTCATCTTCCTTGCGTTCCCTTCGGCGTCTTCCCACAGAATGGCGAGCCTGGCCGAGCTCTTCTTCGCATGCCCCTCGACGACATCGACGATGTTGTAGCTCGCGGGGACGTTCCAGACGAAGTCCCTGCATTCCCTCTCGTAACTGGCCTTGTCGTAACGCATCGAGATGACCACCTTGTCCGTCGGTTTTGCTTTGGTGCGGTGGACCTTATAGCATACTCCCAGACCCTTTCGCAACAGGAGATCCCGATGAATGCATCCGTCGTCCTGAGCTCCGCAGCATCGAAGCGACTGATTGCCAAGGGCGTGGCCGCGCACCCGACCGTTCGGCACGCGCTGTCCCAGGGGCGGGTCGTGATCGCGCGGGGCACGACCAACGCGTTCGTTGCGGAAGAACTCTGCGGCGCGCCGATCGACCGCGGGGCGTACGCCGCAGGATTCATTGACCGCGTCTGGAACGTGAATGCGCGCGTTGGCGAGATGGAGGAAATCGTCCTCCTGCGCGGCAAACCAGCCGATGAGACCCCGGACAAGACGCTCGCCGCGCTCGCTGCGGGCGACGTGGTGATCAAGGGCGGCAACGCGCTCGACCCGTGGGGCATCGTCGGCGTCCTCCTTGCCTCGGCGAGTGGTGGAACGGTCGGACGATATGTCGCCGCCGCCTCGGCGCGCGGGGTGAGTCTTGTGATTCCGATCAGCGTCTCGAAGTCCATTCACACCTCGGTGATCGACCTATCGCAGGAAATGGGGATCGGCCGGGTGGCTCTGCACGACGGGCTTGCGTGCGGGATGTATCCCCTGCACGGCCACATCGTGACCGAGGTCGAGGCGCTGCACCTCCTCTGCGACGTCGACGCAGTGCACGCCGCGTCGAACGGCGTCGGACCGGGCCGCGGGAGCGTGTCGCTTCTCGTCTACGGGGACGATGCGGCCGTTCAGAAGGCCTATGCGCTCGTGCAGAGCCTCCACGACGAGGCGGACGTCGAGCTCGCCGGCCGCGCTTGATGGACGCGTACCTGACACTCGCCGAGCCCGCTTCGGCTCGGCTGACGCGTGACCGTTCGCGCTTCCTCGCTCTCGTGGAGCCGACGACTCGCGATCGGGTGGAGGCGCGAATCGCGGCCTTGGTGCGGCAGCATCGCGACGTCACCCATGTCTGCTTTGCCTATCGCTGTCGCCAGGCATCCGAGATTGTGTCCCGCGCCGACGACGCCGGGGAGCCTAGGGGTTCGGCCGGGCTTCCCATTCTTCAGCAGCTGGAAGCGGCCGGACTTGTCGACGTCCTCGCTGTTGTCGTGCGTCACTTCGGCGGCGTGAAGCTCGGACTCGGCGGGCTCGTGCGCGCGTACGGCGACGTCACCGCGGCGGCTCTGGCGGAGGCGAAGCTCGTCGAGCAGAGGATCGAGACGATGCTTCGCGTCCGATTCCCACACGCCGCCGGATCCGCCGCGATGCGCGCCGCCCATCGGCACGGCGCACGCGTGCTGGACATCCGCTACGATACGGAAGGCGAGATGGTCGTTGCCCTCGCACCGAGCCGCGCGCAGGCTTTCGCGGCCGAGATCCGCGAAGCGACCGGAACGCGGGCCACCGTGACTGAGGAGACATGATCGATTCGATCAGCGGAGAAGTGGTACGGCGGACGACGGATGCCGTCGTAATCGACACCGGCGGCGTGGCGTATCGCGCGGCATGTCCGGCCGGCACGCTGCGCGCGTGCGAGATCGGGCGCGAGGCGCTCCTGTACATTCACCTGATCCTGCGCGAGGACACGATCGAGCTCTATGGGTTCTCGTCGCTGCGCGAGCGCGAGATGTTCCGACAGCTGCTGACGGTCGGACAGGTCGGACCAAAGGTGGCCCTCCACGTCTTGTCAACGCTTCCACCCGACCAGCTCGCACAAGCCGTCGCAAGCCGCAACGTTGAGCTTCTGCTGTCCGTGAAGGGCGTGGGGCGCAAGACGGCCGAGCGCATCCTCGTCGACCTCCACGGCAAACTCGCCGAGGCCGCAGACGGAGGGACAGAGGGGCTCTTCCTGACTCCGAACGAAGAGACGGCGCTGCGCGCCCTGACCTCGAAGTCGCTCGGGTTCTCGGCACGAGAGGCGCGCGAGGCGCTGACCCGTTTGCGCGGGGAAGACCTCGACATCGAGCATCTCATCCGTCGCGCCCTTGAGGTTCTCGGAAGCCGATCATGAGGATCCTCGCCGTCGACTACGGCCGCGTGCGCTTGGGCCTCGCCGTGTCCGACGAGGATGAGATCTTGGCGAGCCCCCTTCCGGCGCTCGCGCGAACGAGACAGGACGTGGACGCAATCGCCCGCATCGTTGAGTCTCACGGCGCGGGCCGAATGGTCGTCGGGTTACCTCTCTCGATGGACGGCACGGACGGCGTCATGGCGCGGGAAGCGCGCGCGTTCGCGGCCCGGCTCTCACAGCGAGTCGGTCTTCCGGTCGACCTGTTCGACGAGCGGTGGACGTCGTCAGAGGCCGAGCGAGTGATGATCGAGGGCGACCTCTCAAGAAAGAAGCGGCGCGAGCTGCGCGACGGCCTTGCGGCCGTGCTGATCCTGCAAGCGTACCTGGCCCGACGCACGCTGGGCGACGTCGGGTCGCAAAACGAGGCGACCTAGCTCTTTCGCTTCTCCTCGCGCGCCAGGTACTCGACGATCGCTTCGACAACCAGGTAGTTCACCGAGCGATCTTTCGCATCCGCTAGCTTCAAGAGGCGCTCGACCGGTTTCTGATCGAGCTTGTTCTTTGGAACGTAGATCGAGATCTTGTCGAGCAATTCCTTGTGTGCCACGAGCTTCCTCCCTCATCCATCTGCCTTGCAGGTTGTATTGTAGCAGTATTCGATAGACGCGGCAACCGCCTACGAGTCTGCGCCTCCATCGCCTATGCCGACGGCGAGTCGGACGGGCGTAGAGACGCCTCGATGAACGGCAGGAGATCGCCGTCGAGGACGCCGTCGACATTGCTCGTCTCGACCGACGTGCGATGGTCCTTGGCGAGCCGATACGGATGGAGAACGTACGAGCGAATCTGGCTTCCCCATTCGTTCTCCCGCAGCTCGCCCTTCAGCTCCTCAAGCTTCCTCGCTTCCTCGCGGCGTAGGATGTCGGCGAGCCTTGCGTGGAGAATCCGCATCGCCATCGCTTTGTTCTGGTGCTGGCTCCGCTCGTTCTGGCACGACGCCACGACTCCGGTCGGAAGGTGGGTGATGCGCACGGCAGAGTCGGTCACGTTGACGTGCTGGCCTCCCGCTCCCGACGAGCGATAGGTGTCGATGCGCAAATCCTTCGGATCGATGTCGACCACCGCCTCTTCCGTGACGGGGGTCACGGTCACCGCAGCAAACGATGTGTGTCGCCGATGGGCGGCGTCGTACGGCGACAGACGGACGAGACGATGCACGCCAGCTTCGCTCCTCAGGTGCCCGTAGGCGTACCCGCCTTTGACCTCGAGCGTGGCGCTGCGGATCCCGGCCGTGTCTCCCGCGTTAACCTCGAGCAGAGACGCGGAGAGGCCCATACGTTCGCAGAATCGTCCGTACATGCGCAAGAGCATCTCCGCCCAATCCTGCGAATCGGTGCCGCCCGCGCCGGCGTTGATCGACAGGTAGCAGTCGGCGGCGTCGTACCCACCGGAGAAAGCGAGTTCCACGTTGAAGGCGCGAAGCGTCCCGGCGAGCTCCGCCACGCGGCGTCCGAGGGACGCAAGCTCCGCCTCGTCCCCAGCCTCAAGCGCCATCGCGCGAAGGATTTCGATGTCTCCGAGCTCGGCGATCGCTCGGTCCCAACGCGCGAGGAGGGTTTTCGCGCGCTCCGTGCGCCGCGCGACGTCCGTCGCGCGGTCGCGGCGAGTCCAGAAGCCCGGGCTCGACATCTCCCGCTCCAGCTCGGCGATCTCCCGCATCAGCGCCGCGCGGTCAAAGGTGCTCACCGATCTTCGCGAGATCGTGCCGCAGGCCCTCCAGCTGTTCTTCGACCATCTGACTCCCTCGCCGGCGCCGTGCGCAGGCAGGTACGTTGTATTCACTTCGCGCCCGTTGCTCAAGCTCGGCAGCGTCCAGCTGCCGCTGCCGAGCGACGCAGCGCGCGTTCTCCGCTAGAATCCGTCGGAGGTCCGGAGAGGGCGTCCGGAATGAGCCAATGCCAAGAGAGACACGAACGGAAGAGGTCACGATCCGTGGCGAGGAGTTGGTCGCGACAGTCAAGGCCCTCGTTCACGAGGGTAACATCCGCCGGATCACGATCAAGAACCGCGAAGACAAGGTACTGATCGAGGTTCCGCTCACGCTCGGCGTCGTCGGGGCGCTCTTCTTGCCGACTCTCGCCGCGCTGGGCGCGCTCGCCGCGCTCGTGACCGAGTGCACGATCGTCGTCGAACGCGTCGACGACGAGAACGCGGGGAAGTAGGAGTGAACCAGTACCTCTACCGCGTGCGCCCGGCGCGCGACGGCCTCCTCACGTCGCCGACGCCGCACGAGGCCTCGCCGTGGAAGCGCACTTCCGCTACCTCGAAGAGTTGACCCGCCGCGGCGTCGTGCTCCTGACCGGACGCACGCTGAACGAGGACGCGTCGACCTTCGGCATCGTCGTGTTCGAGGCCGCGTCGGACATCGAGGCGAGAACGATCATGCAGGCCGATCCAGCTGTCGCCGCCGAGACGTTCTTCGCCGAACTCTTTCCCTACCGCATCGCCCTCGCGTCGCCGCGGCTTCTCGACCTTGCACCACGCCTCGCCGGAGGCCGCCCTCACGAAGACGGGACGTTGCCGACCTGAATGCGAATCTGATCGTACGACGGCCGCCCCGTCGCATCGTGAATCGTGAACGTGATCGTGATCCTTTCGCCTTCAGGGCGCTCTGTCGTCGGCGCGTGGTAGACAGGCTCGAGCGTGTCGGCCCGCTCGAACCATCCCTGGCTCGCTGACCACGCGAAACAGACGGATGAACAGGCGGGGTTCCTCACCAGCGCACGCAAGGACGTGGCCGACCCTTCAACGACGTGGGCTGGGAATTGACGCACGATCCGCGGCGTCGGCCGCTCTTCAGGCGACAGCGGCGGCGCGACGAGCGACCATGAAGAGTCCCACGCGGGACCGCACTCCCCGGCACAGCGGCACGGGACGGGGACCTGTCTGCAGACGGGCCGTTCGGGAGCATAGCTCACACAGGGTCCGTCGCATGGAGTGTCGGCCGACGGGCACGGGCTCTTCGCGGCAACCGACGGACAGGGGGGAGGTGGGCATGCGGGCGCAATCGCAACTGCCATCTCACCGCAGCCTCGCGGCGATGGGCAGGCGATTGGATCGCGAATCCGGAAGACGGTCGCGTCGCTCGCCGTGGCTCCGAGGCGATCGGTCGCCGTGAGCGTCAGGGTAACTTCCTGGCAGCAGTCGCAGGCCGACGGTGCGGTGTAGATCGCGTCAAGACGCGTTGGATCCGAGAAGGTTCCGAGATTCGAGCTTGCCGTCCAGCGGTACGTCACGGTCCCGCTGCCACCGCGGCTCGACCCACTCAGCCGCATCGCCTCGCGCTCGCCGACGACGCGATCGACGCCCGCGCTGACCGAAAGGGATTCGGCAAGCTCCGCCTGGCTCATCACAAGTTCGGAGCCCGAGACCGCGCTCACCACCACACCCGCCGGAGTCGGAGACGGACTCGAGAACAGGAACAGCGCTCCGAGCGCGATCCCCAGCAACAGCAACACAACAACAGAAGAGCTTCCGTTCATCGGGAGTCACCTCCTCGACCCGATGGCACTGAGGTGAGCCATGAAGTCTGACGGAGCCAGGCTACCGCCAAGTCCCAACCCAAGTCAACGGCCGCATAAAGAAAGACCCTACCAATCTATGGATCCGCATTTGTTGCAGCGACAGCGCCAATCCTCTAGAGTGGCTGGGGTGGTCCGAATGAAGAACGCGCTCGTCCTGTTGGAGAACGGCTACGACGAACTGGAACTGTGGGTGCCGTTCTACCGCTTCCTCGAACATGGCCTCACGGCCGTCCTCGTCGGCCCGAAGGCAGGAGAGACCTACGCGGGCAAGCGAGGCCTTCCGGCGCGAGCCGACCGCGCGTTCGGCGAGGTAGATCTTGAGAGCGCAAGCGTCGTGCTCATCCCTGGAGGGTGGGCTCCGGATCGGATCCGCGTGCACGAGGCGGCGGTGGATCTCGTGCGCCGGGCCCACGACCGAGGATGCGTCGTTGCGGCGATCTGCCACGGGGGATCCGTCCTCGTGTCTGCCGATGTTGTGCGAGGCCGGCGCGTAACGTCCACGCGTTCGATTCGAGACGACCTCCGCGCGGCAGGCGCCACGTGGGTGGACGAGCCCGTCGTCGTCGACGGGCGGCTCGTCACATCTCGGACTCCGGCTGACCTTCCGTTTTTCCTGCCGGCCATCCTCGCCGCCGCGTCATGAGCGGTCGCCTGTTTGTCGTCTCGCTCCCGATCGGAAACCTGGCCGACATCACACTGCGCGCGATCGAGACTCTGCGCGCGGTTGACTTCATCCTCGCCGAAGACACGCGGACGACGCGCCGCATCCTCGATCGTTACGAGATCCGTACTCCCTTCTACTCCAGCGTCTACGAGGGCGCGGAAGACGGCCGGACGGCCCAGTCGGTGGAACTCCTCCTGTCGGGGAAGGATCTCGCGCTCGTGAGCGATGCCGGAACACCGCTGGTCTCCGATCCGGGTTTCCCCCTCGTGCGTTCCGCCGTGGCGGCGGGAATCCAGATCATCCCGGTGCCCGGCCCGACGGCAGCGATGGCCGCTCTCGTTGCATCGGGATTGCCTCCAGATCGCTTCGTCTTCCTCGGCTCGCTGCCGCGGAAGGCCGGCCACCGCGAGAGGCTGTTCGCGCGACTGCGCGATGAGTCATCGACGATCGTCGCCTACGAGTCCCCGCACCGCTTGCAGGAGACGCTCGACCTTCTCGCGCGGGAGCTTCCGGAGCGCGACGTCGTCGTGGCCCGTGAGTTGACCAAGATCCACGAGGAATTCGTGCGCGGAAGTGCTGCCGCCGTGTCCGCGGCCTTCGCCGCGCGCGGCGACTGCCGCGGAGAGTTCGTTCTTCTCATCGCAGGAGCGCCCGACGACGACCGGCCGGCGGACCCGGGGCGCGTGGCGGCCGTCCTCGCCTTCGCCCGGGAACAGGGTCTCGCGAAGAAAGAGATTGAGCGGCTTCTCGTCGCCGCGCTCGGGGTGACGCGGAATCGCGCCTACGAGCTTGCCCACCGCGAGACGTGACTCCCGGCGGGCCGTGCGCGGCGCCGCCCCAGGTGGGTCTCAGGTGTGTTTGTCCGCGACGGAGGTGGCGGCGTAGGCGTGGGGCTTGATGCGGACACGCATCCCGTTGCCGATGATCATCCCCACGACCTCATCGATCATCTCTTTCGTGCGTCCGTTCTCCCCGATGTCGACGTGAATCTCGAGGTTGAACTGAAGCAAGGAGACCCGTGCAAGTCGTTCCATCAGCTTCTGGGCGAGCTCGAATGACAACCACGCCTCACGCCAAATGCGCTGGCGCAACGAGGCCATCACCGGCTCGCGCCGCCGAGTCCAGAAGTAGCGGCCGCCCTTGCCGATGCGGTGCAGGACGATGGCGCTGACGAAGTCCAGGCGCTCCGGGCCGGCCGACGAGTCCGTTCCAATCAGGATTGCGAACTGGTCTTTGGGATTCGTCTTCATCTCCGACACCAGTTCGCCCACGACCGCCTCGAACGTCATGTCCCCGATGTGCGGGTTGTGGAACGCCTGCATTCGGCATCCTACCCCTTCGCCGTTCACCCGTTCAACCCACGGGCAAGCGGAAGGTGAATCTCGCTCCGCCTTCGGCGCGGTTCTCGGCCCAGACGCGGCCGCCGTGAGCTTCGACCCACTGCCGAACGATCGCCAGCCCAAGGCCGCTTCCTCCCACGCTCCGGTCGCGCGAAGCGTCGCCGCGGAAGAAGCGCTCAAACAGGTGTTCGAGGTCTTTCGGCGTGATGCCCGGCCCGGTGTCCGAAACACTGACCTCTACTTCGTCGCCGGCCGCCTGCACGGCAATGTCGACGAATCCGTCGGACGGCGTGTACCGCAGTGCGTTGCCAAGGAGGTTCGCTAGGATCTGTCGGAGCCTCTTCGGATCGACCATCGCCTCGGGAGGGTCGCCGATCACGCTCGTGCGGACTTCGGGGGCTCCATCGAGTGCGGGCACGGTCGCATCGATGATCTGCTGCACGAACTGCCCGACATCCACGCGCTCGCGTTCGAGCCGCAGCTCGCCGGCCTCGGCCATCGCCAGTTCGCGCAGATCGTCGATGAGCTTCCCGAGGTGCAGGGTCTCCTCGTAGATCGGGGCGATCGTCTCCGGCGTGGGCTCATAGACGCCGTCGAGCACAGCCTCGAGCGTGCCCTGGATGATCGTGACCGGCGTGCGAAGCTCGTGCGCGATGTCGGCCGTCATCGTCTGCCGAAGGCGCTCCGACCGCTTGAGGTTGTCGACCATGTGGTCGAACGACTCGCCAAGGCGACCGATCTCGTCGCGCGAGCGAAGCAGCACCTTCTGCGGCGCCTTCCCTTCGGCGATCGACTCGGTCGCTCGCGTGAGGACCCGCAGGGGCGAAAGGATCTGCGCAATGAGGAAAATGGAGATGGCGAGCGCGAGCGCCGCGGTGATTCCGCCGCCGATGAGTGCGGACCGCATGGCCGAAGCAAGGAAGGTTGTCTCCGCAGGCGTCACATAGTCATGGAGCAAGAAGGTCCCGACTTGCTGGCCATCGACAACAACCGCGCCAACGGCCATCTCGCTTGCGGTCAGCTTGCGCCCGATGTCGTTCCGCGTGCCCATGATGACTTCGCCCAGCTCGTTGGCCAGGGTGAAGGGGTACTTGAACACGGCCGTCCCTTGGACGACCTGCCCCCCGAGGCGAACCTCCAGACCTCGAACGAAAAGCTGATCGACGCCCACCCAAGATCGACCGGACTCCCAGTACAGTCCGAGCTGTCTCTGGTACAGTTCGGCCATTTCCTGCCACCGCTCATCGTTGTACGTGTTGAACCGCTGCGACACCGAACGCTCGGTGAGAAAGTAGACAAGAACAACGGAGAGCAGGATCGTCGCAAAGAAGGCCGCCGATAGCTTCAGCCAGAGAGGAATGCGAAAGGACATCTCAGGCCTGCCGCGCGAAGCGGTAGCCCACGCCGTGGACGGTCTGGATGTAGCGCGGCGTCTTCGGATCGTCCTCGGTCTTGCGGCGAAGGTTCTTCACGTGGGTGTCGATCGTTCGTGCGAAGGAGTCATACGTGTAGCCCTGCACCTCGCGCAATAACTGAAGCCGCGTGAAGACCTGGCCGGGATGCCGCGCGAGGTAGGTCAAGAGGTCGAACTCGGTTGGCGTGAGGTCAATGAGGTTGCCGCGAACCCTAAGCTCGCGTGTCTTCAAGTCGATCTCGAGGTCTCCGGACACGATACGTTCGGCCTCCGCGCCCTCGCCGTCGAAACGGCGGAGGACGGCGCGGATGCGCGCCACGAGCTCCCGCGGGCTGAACGGCTTGACGACGTAGTCGTCGGCGCCGAGTTCGAGTCCGACGACGCGGTCGGCCTCGGACGCCTTTGCAGTCAACATGATGATCGGCACGGAGGACTTGGCGCGAATCGCTCGCGTGACTTCAAGCCCGCTGACCTTCGGAAGCATGAGGTCGAGGATGATCAGATCGGGCCCCTTCTCCTCGAACGCCTGCAGTGCCGCTGCGCCGTCGAACGCTGTGTAGGTCTTGAAGCCTTCGTGATCGAGATAGGCCTTGACCGTCCGGACGATCATCTCTTCGTCGTCTACGATGAGGATTCGCTTCATTCCGAGTTCCATTATAGTCAGTCTCTCCCGCCTGGCGCTGCGCACCCGATCTTGCGCCTCTCCTCGAGCCGAAAGACTCGCTTCCGCGCTGCGCATTGAATGAGGAGAGACAACGCGAATCTCATCATCTCATTGTCGCGCGCTCTGTGGAGGCAGTTCGTCCCCGGCGTGGAGATCCTGTGAACGCCTCGCGGATTGCCTTCGGTCGGAGCCGCGACTACCATCCTCAGTGCACCAAGGGGACTGGACAGGACGCGAGACATGCGACGAATCCTCATTGCTTCCACCGAAGCGCACTCCGGCAAGAGCCTGCTTGCGCTCGGTTTTGGTCGAGCCCTGCAGGCCCGCGGCCTCTCGGTGGCCTACATGAAGCCGATCAGCCTCGAGGTCTCGTACGCCATGGGCGAGCCGCTCGATCGAGACGCGACGAGCATTCGCACTCTCCTCTCGCTCGACTCCGACCTCCACGACATCGCGCCCATTCCGCTCGAGGGCCCGTTCCTGCGCGAGGCAATCGAGGCCGGCGATCGGGGATTCCGGCAGCGCATCAGCGCAGCGTTCGAACGCGTCTCGGCGGGCCGCGACGCCACGCTGGTCGAAGGGCGCGGCTTCCTCGGGATGGGCATGAGCGCCGGACTCAGCGACCTCGACCTCGCGGATCTCCTCGGCTGCGATGTCCTCCTCCTCACGCGCTACGACAGCGAGGAGGCCATCGATAGGATTCTATCAGCGCTGCGCCTGTTCGAGGGCGGAGCTGCCGTCCTCGGCGTGATTCTGAAAGACGTCCCTCTCGATCGGTCCTACTCGCTGATCGAAGAAGTCCTGTCATCGTTCCTGGCCGACCGAGGCGCAGAGGTCCTCGGGATCATCCCGAGCGATCCGAACCTTCGCTACGTCAGCACCGAGGAGATCGCCCGGCGCTTGGGAGGTCGGACGTTGACGCACGAAGCGACCCCGCGCGAAGTCCGGCACTTCGTCATCGGAGCGTCGGGGATCGAGCCCTCTCTGCGGAGCTTCCGCCGCACGCCCGAGTTTGCCGTGATCACCGGCGGAGACCAGACCGAGCTACAGCTCGCCGCGCTGGAAGTGCCCGAGCTGCGGTGCCTCGTTCTCACCGGAGACCAGAGGCCGTCGCGCGGCGTCGTCGACGCCGCCGACCGCCGCAACGTCCCCGTGATTCTCGCCGGGCAGAACATGCTCGTCGCCGCGAACCTGTGTTCGAGCATGCTCGACCGCTTCTGGGTCCTCCCGGGACCGTCGCTCGAGTACGCCGTGGACCACGTACGGTCGAACATCGACGTCGAGCGCATCCTCGAGAAGGCACGAGACGCCTGAGCTTCGTGAGCCGGGGCCGCTGCAAGGTCCGTCGACGCGGGCTCCAGCGCGCGCGTCGCCTGCGAACAGGACGGGGCTCTGCCTACTCGAATCTCATCTCGTACGTGATCTCGGCCACTCCGGCCAGGCTGTTGGCGATCGGGCAGTACTTGGCGAGCGAGAGTTCGATCGCCTTCTCCAGCCGCTCCCGTGGAACTTCGCTGCTCACGACGTAGGCAAGGTGGATCTTCCGAAGAACTTTGGGGTAGTCCTCCGCCCGTTCGTCGGCAATCTCGACGCGAAAGGCCTGCGGCACATCGTGCGACTTCCGCAGGATCGCAACGACGTCCATCCCCGTGCAAGCCCCTAGGGAAGATAGCAGGACTTCTACCGGTCGGGCCGCGCTGTCGCTCCCTCCGTTCGCCGCGCTCGCGTCCATCGCCACCTCGTGGCCGCTCGACCCGCGACCGACGAATCTCATCCCACCCTCGAAAGTGATCACCGTCATGCCATCCTCCGTCTATCGAAATATCTTGATACTTGAAACCTGGCGACGCATCCCGTACCGTATCGTAGACGAGCTCAAGGAAGGTGCCAAGTGCCCAAGCGATCGGCTCGAGACGAGTGGGTAGAGGTGTTCGGCGCGCTCGCCAGCGCGCCTCGCCTGAGAATCGTCGAGCAGCTCCGGCGGGGTCCCGTCCGCTGCCGGGAGATCCAGTCGATCGTGGGATTGAGTCAGCCGGCAGTGTCGTATCACCTGGCGAAGCTTGAACGCGCCGGGATCGTCGTGAAACAGAAACTGGGAACTCGCAACTGCTATCGGATCAGTGAATCGCTCGATGGGTTGCTCGGACAGTGCACGAAAGGAGATGCAACATGGCGCATGCCGTGACGGTGTATTCCACGCCAACATGCTCGTGGTGCCACGCAGTGAAGGACCACTTGAGGTCGAATCAGGTCACATTCTCCGAGGTCGACGTCTCTGTGGATGCGGCCAAGGCGCGCGAAATGGTCGCCAAGAGCGGCCAGTATGGCGTGCCCGTCCTTGACATTGACGGCCAAGTCGTCGTCGGGTTCGACCGGGAGAAGATCAACGCCCTGCTCGGAATCGCCTAGAGACTTCTCACCGCCTACGAGGTGAACAGGGGAAGCGGCTCGCGCTCGACACGGGCGCGGGCCGCAACCTCGGCCGTCTTCGGCGTCACGGCGGGTCGGCGCGCCGCCGACCGCTCGATCGCCGCGAAGCCCTCCTCGTCGACCACGGGCTCAAACTGGCCGGCGAGCGTGTCGTAGACCTTCCGGGGAAAGGCGCGCACGCGCAGGTGTGGCGTCTCGAACGCCAGTCGCTTCAGATTCCGCTGCATGCGCTCGTACGCCGGATCTGCCGACTCTTCGGCCATCACGCAGGCGATGGGGTTGCGTCCTGACAGCCGGGCAAGCTCGACAAACGGCGCTCGCACGTCGCGCGTCAGGTTCGGCTCGTCAATGCAGACCACGTCAGCGTCAGAGTCCAGCGCTTCGACCAACGCAGCGTGAAAGACGCGATCGACCGTCTCCTCGATCGCGGGATCGTACGAACAACGGAACATCGTCTGGCGGATCGACGACCGCGATACCACGACCCAGTCCGGATGCTCACGTTGGTAGGCCGACTTCCCCGACCCGGGCAACCCGACGAGCACGACGAGCTGCTTCATTGCCTCTTCCCCCTCTGCGCCGCCCCCCAGTATGGTCAATCCGTCGCAGACGGACAAGGCTTGGCGCCTATCTCCCCGCAGCCGCCATGATCGCGGCCCACGCATCGACGATCCCGTATCCGAATCGGCTGTCCTGTCCTCGGACGCCCAGATCCGTCGCCGTCGCCTCAAGGATCTCGACCGCGCGATCAGGAGCCAGCCCGGGTGACGCAGACAAGAGGAGCGCGAGAACGCCCGACACGTGCGGAGCGGAAAACGATGTTCCGGATTGCGAAATCACTCGCCCGCCGACGGTGAACGTCATCACCGCCTCGCCCGGAGCGCAGATGTCGATCTCGCTACCGTAGCTGCTGAAGCTTGCCAGCTGGTCGGTCACCGACACCGCCGAGACGGTCACCAGGCTGTCGTAGCGACCCGGATACATCACCTCGGCCTTGCCTTGGTTGCCGGCAATCCCGACGACGATGACTCCCCGAGCGCGCGCCGCGGCGATCGCCTGCTCGAAGGAACTCGGAGGCTTGGCATTGGCGAAGATGCTCAGGTTGATGATGTCGGCGCCGTTGTCGACGGCGTAGGCGACCGCGCGGCCGAAGTCCTTCCAGTCCGAGGAGCGAAACGTGTTCGACGAATCGAGGAACCGCACATCGATCAACCGGACGCCGGGAGCGACGCCGACGATCGGGTAGCGCCCGGGGCGCGCCGCGAGAATCGCAGCGACGCCGGTCCCGTGGCCGTGGATGGGGGTTCCCACAAGCGAACTCGCGTCGCCGTCGCGAAAGTCCCATCCGTGAACGTCGTCGATGTAGCCGTTCCGATCGTCGTCAACATCATTGTCTGGAATCTCGTCCTCGTTCACCCAGAGGCAATCCTGCAGTTGGGGAATCGTGTGATCGATCCCCGAGTCGATGACCGCGACAACGATGTCTGGAGACCCGTGCGACATCGCCCATGCGGCGCGCGCTTTGATCCGATCGAGACCCCAACTCGAAGGTTCCTGCGCGAGCGTCAACATTGGGCCTTCCAACACCGTGGCCGGCGCGAGCGGCAACTCGATCGGCGCGATGCGAAACGGCAGACTGGCCGAGACCAGCGCGCCCTCTCCGAGGTCGAGCGCCGCGTCGACCATGTAGGTTCCAGCGAGCTGCAGTTCCCATCGGCTCTGGACGCGGACGTGCACTCGACTTCCGGCTGGAAGCTCGAACGGATCCACGGGGAGCTGGTCGACCGGCGCGCCAGTGGACTCGCTCAGGGCGACCTGCCCTCGCACGCGCGGGAACTCCTGCGAGAGGCCGTTCGCGACGTCGAACTCTACCGTGAGCGGCGTCAGAGCGCTGACGGTGAGGTTCTCGATCCGGACGGCGCCTTGCCCCTCCGCGTGCAACGCGACGCAGAATAGCGCTGCGAAGGTCGCCACCACGGCGACGCAGACCGCCCGCGCTCGCTTCATGCAGTCGATTCCTCTTCCGTCAGGCGACGCACGAGGTCGGCGACCGGCACGTCGGCCGCCGCATCCCACCCCATCGCAGCGACGGACAAGAGGACCGCAAACGGGCTCGAGGCGGTGACGTCGGCGGCGAAGGCCCGCATTCGCTCCGCGGCGATCATCGCCCCCGACGCCGGCGTCTCCGGCAGGACGCCGACGAAGCGGTCCTGCGCGACGCGATACACGGTGTCGACGCGTCGCAGATTCGCAATGAGGAATGACGCCGTCCGAATGCGCACTCTGTCCTGCTCCGCCGGATCCTGGCCGGCAAGGCCGTCGAGATCGAGCACGAGAAGCGACGTCGGGTGCCCGTATCGCTTGCCCTTTCCCAGCTCGATCGGGAACTGCTCGCGGAAGTGGTCTGCGTTGTAAAGCCCGGTGACTTCGTCCAGGAGCACGAGCTTGCGAAGCTCCTGCTCGTGGACGTGGATGCGCGTCGCCATGAGTTCGAATCCGTCCGCCAATTGGCAGATCTCGTCGCGCACCGGCACGCCGGGAAGCCGATCGGTGGGCAGCGCACTGGCAAGGGGGTACCGTCGCTCGGCGACCGCTCTCGTTGCCGCGGCAAGACACCGTACGGGACGCGTCACCACGAACGTCAGAACGCATCCGAGGAGCGCGCACAGAAAGAGGATGCCAACTACGGCGGCGGCGCCGAATTGCCACGCGAGGCGGCGCTCGTAGCCGGCCTGCTCGTCGAGCGACATGTCGACGACGACCACTCCCGCGCGTTGTGAGCCGGATCCGATCGGGTGCATCGCCTGAAGCGCATCTCCTCCCGCGGAGATCCGCGTGCGGCGCACCTGAACTTCTCGGAGTCCGTCGTAGGCAGCCGTCTCGCCGCTCGTCGCTGCGACGCCGACGCGAGTCGGATCGGTGCTGGCCACCGTGACGAATCCCCGCGCCGTCGCTCCGATGACCGTGATCCCAAGGATCGACTCGTACTGCTCGATCAGCTCCGCGATGTCCGCGTCCAGTTCGTCGGAGTAGTAGAGAATGTAGTCCTTCTCCTGAATCGACTTCGAGATCACGGCAGCGACGCTGCGGGCCCGAGCCTCGTAGATGGAGGAGATCGACGATTGGAGCGCGAGGTACGCGAAGGCGAACAACGCAGCCACAGCCAAGCAGGCGATCGCAAGGACCGGCAGGATCAACTTCGTCCGCAGCGACACTCCGTACCTCAACTGCGATCGCAGACTCGCCCATCGGCCTGCCGATGGAATGCGGGCGGCATCCTCCGGGGCCACTTCGTTCGTGGAACGGCGGTCATCCTTCCGCGTCATCTCGCTCCCCCTTCCCGATACCCTTCAATCAACCCTTCTCGGAGCAGGAACTCCATTGCGACGGCCGCCGGGTCGCGCTGCAGGAGACGAACGCGGCTCGTCAGGCTTCGTAGGACGTCGTCGGACAGGCGCGGCACGAGGCGATCGAACGCGTCTCGCAACGCGGCGGCCGCGGGCGCGCCGAGCTGCCCGACGCGCAACCCGATCGCCTCCTCGTCGAGCTTCACTCGATCGAGCGCGACGAATCCCGCAAGGGTCGCCGTCTCCTCCCACGCGTCGACGATGGCACAGTCGACGGATCCGAACTTCAGGAGGCTTTCGGCCTCCGCCGACGCCGCCACGTCTCGGAACGCCAGCGCCACGAGTCCGTGCTGGGCCAGAGCCTCGGCGACGATCCGCCGGTCCAGGCCGCGCGGGATGGCGACGTTCACTCCGCGGAGCGATGCGTTGGCCCCGCCGCGCTCGGCCTCGACGCCGCTCGCGATCGCCGCCGCAGCCACGAGAGACCCTCCCCGCGCGAGCGGCGTCGTCCAGAACGTCCCGCCGTCCGCGTCCGTCTCCACGCGGCCGACCCAGGCGACGTCAACATCTCCCGCATCGAACGCGGCAGCCAGCGCGCTGTTCGAGCCAATCCCGACGAGATCGATCACGCGCACGCCGCGCTCGAGCAACATCCACTCGAGCAGCCGCGCCAAGAGGAGATCGGCCGTCGACCCGGCCGCTCCGAGCCCGATCGCGCTAGAGGTGCCGGCGTCCGGAACACGGACGTCGCCCAGAACGCGCGCCGCCTCACCGGACCAGCGGTTGCCTCCGACCAGGAGGGGCGTGGCTGTTTCGTTCTGCACGTCGGCGGCGCACGCGCGGAACTCGTTATCCGCAACGAGCGGCGGAGCGGCCGACGACGAGCGGTCGACGACGAATCCGAGCCTCTCCCACGGCGACGGCGCGGGTCGCGGAGAGTCCGTCCACACGAGGCCGATGCCGCACTCGCTGACCTCGTTCGACTCGACGCGCGTCCCGTACCCCGGTCGAACCAGGGTCACGCCGCGCTCGCAGCCCCCGATGGCGTTGTTCACCACGACATCCCGGGATGAGCCAGCCAAGACGATGCCTTCCGCCGCGCCGTAGATGCGGTTCTCGGCAACCGTGTTGCCGAGCGCGCCGTTGATGAGGGCCATCCCGACATCGCCGCCGCGGACATCCCCGCGGCGCACGGCCGCATGGCTCGACGCCACGACGACCACGCCGGCTCCGCAGTCGTGAGCGCGGACGTCGAGGACTTGGGCGCCGTCCGCGCGATCCAGAAGAATCCCCGCGATCGTCGCGCTGTCCACCGAGTTGCGCAAGATCTGCGGCGCCGACGCTCGCTCGATCGCAATGCCGAGCTCGCCGCCACGCAGCGTGTTTCTCGCGATCAGATCGTCGCTCCCCCCTACAACCTGCAAACCCATGCGGCAGTCGACGAAGACGTTGTCGCAGAACGCGTTTTCCGACGAGCCCGCCGTTCGCACGCCGACGTCGCAACGAGCGAACGACGTCCGCTCGACATCGGTCCGCCGCGCGTTCTCGAGGACGACGCCCGCGACAGACATGTCGGCTACACGACAGCCGACAAGCCGAACGAGATCCGTCTCGAACAGCCGGACGCCGATGTCGGACTCCGCCAGAACGCAGTCCTCCAAGACGATGCCTGATCCGCCGGACACTGAGGTGGCCGTCGCTGCTCGGCGCACGCGAGCGCCGAGGACGTGGGCCTCGGACGCCCCATCGATCGAGATCGCCGTAGAACAGGATTCGACTGCGGGACGCTCGACAACGCACCCTGCGCCCGCAACGCGGACCGCCACTGCCAGCGACCGGAACGTCACATCGCGAATCCGGCACTCCTGTCCGGCGACCGCGATGCCTGTCCCCGTCCCCTCGAAGTCCAGTCCCTCGATCGCGACCCGATCCGCCTCGACGGAGATGAGCGCGTCCGCCCCTCCTCGGATTGCCGCCACTCCATGGCGCGATCGGACCATCACGTCGGGAACGGTGACCGTCACGCCGCCCTCGAAGGGGCCGCGCCGCGCATCAAGGACGATCACGCTGCCGGCGACGGCTCGCTCCAGCGCCGTCGAGAGCGTCGGAACGTCCTGCGGCACGAGGATTGCATCTGGAGGCAGACGATCCCGCGTGAAAGACCACGCGAGCAGAAAAGCGGCGCCCACCGCCACGGCCGCCAGCCCGGCAATCCACAGCCTTCGAATACGGAGCGTGCTGTTCATGCGTTCCACCCTAGCACAGCCGCTTGCGAGCCGTCCAACAGCATCGCGACGACGTCTACTGAGGCACGATCATCGCGATGAGGCGGACTCCTTGGGACTCCCCGAGCGCTGCACCGGACCAGCGGAGGTCCACCGCCAAGTCGTAAGCGCCGTGGGACCCCGAAGCCAGAACCACCGGAACTTGGGAGAGAGGGGCGGACGAGCCGCCGCATCTCGCCTCGAGGCCTGCGAGCGGCGTGGAGTCGTCCAACCGCACGTAGAGCTGCCAGGGAACGTTGCTTGCAACGTGAAGCCGCATCGCCGCGGGGCTCTCGACGAACCCGTCCGGCGCGACGGCGCCCTCGGGGCGGAGGACGAAGACCGGAGACGGGCCGTCTCCCGCTTCGGCGACCTTCAGGCTCTGGTAGGGGAGAACCCTCCACCGCATCGCGACGTCCACGGATGCATCGTAGGCCAGGGCGGCAACGCCCACGGCAGCGAGGAAGACGAGAGTGACGATTCTCCTCTGCACGCCGGGCCCACCTCCTCGAGTGCCGAAGCTTCATGATTCTTCCACACGGCAGGCCGAACGAGACGGCACGGTCCGATCAGGGCACATGCACGACAACCTGCCCGGCAACGAGCGCGTCGGCGCCGTAGTCGAAGACGAGCCGCACGATGTACGTGCCGGCAGACTCGAGACCCCAAGGCGCCACTCCCTCCACGTCGCGCGCGTGCTGCGGGAGGAGACGAAACGGCAACAGCGCGCACGACGCCACGTCGCCCGCTGCTCCCTCGACCGTGACCAGTCCTTGGACGTCATAGAGGCATGAGGTCTCCAGGTTTGCGACGCGCGCCACGACGCGAAACGGCGAGAGCGCGAGCACGGACAGGCTGACGACCGCCGCCCGCAGAGGCGCCGGCGGCACGTCAACGAAGATCCGGATCAGAGACTCCGTCGCAACGCCCCGCGTCGAGTCCGCCCGGACAATGAGCCCGGTCCAGTACGTTCCGCTGACGTGCGGCGGAACGCGGACCGTGAAGTCCACTGCAAGTTCTTCGAACGGAGCCAGTCGGAACGCGCGCGTGTCAGCTTCCAGCCACATCGCACACGACCGTTCGACGCATTCGCCGGACACGGTCCGCAACACGCCGTCGGAATCCTCGTCCCAGTCGACGACCAGGACCGTGAAGTCGACCGATCGCGGCTCGTCGTTCAGGACGACAAACGAGCCGGAGACATCGCTCTCGGGCTCCGCCGCGAGGCGGAACTGCGTGATGGAAACCGTCAGTCCGTAGGCACCGACTTCGGCCCACGCCGAGGACACGACCGCCAGCAGGACGGCGATGAGCACCGCAGGCGCTCGTGGCCCTTCTGGCCGCGCACGGCGGCCGACATGCGGATCGACCAATTCATGGCTCTGACGCACGCCAGCAGAGACGGACACTCGAGGCTCGCGCACCCGGCTTACGCCCCCTGAACGAGTCCGGGCAAGGCCACCGCACCAAGGCAGATTCGGACGGCGTGCTGGTCGGCCGGCAGCAAGCCCGATGCCGCCATCGTGCTGGCTTCTCTTGAAGGAGTCCCGCTGAGGGGAGAGCAAACCGCTGCCTCCGCTTCGGACTCCGGCACGACGATGCACACGATCGTGAGGGCGAAAGCGCCCGCCGTGCAGCTGCGCGAACAGCCGGGCCAACGACTGGCGGAGAGCGTGACCACATCCAGGAAGAACGGACTCAGAGCGAGCGTAAGGGATACGACCGACCTCCTCCCAGGCATACTGCCTCCTCGGTCCTCCGGCGGGGGCCGACGGCGCGGCACGCCACTCCGAATGTACCACGAAGATGCATGGCGAAGACCATTCCAGTCTAGACGCGCGCCTCCTCCTCAAGAAGCGGTCGCGCCGAGGAAGGCCCAGCAGGGAATCTCGCGCATGCCGATGTCCGGAAGCACGTGTTATAGCCATCACACGCGTCCGACAACTTGCGGAGTATGGTAGGATTGTTGTGGTGTGTGCGTTTCCAGGGCGGGCGCACGACGGAGGCGAGGATGCACAAGCACGTGGTCGGCGGGTTGCTCTTCCTGGGGGTCGTGTGCGCAGTAGGTGCCGCCATCGTCGGGCAGACGACGGTTACGGGACCGGCGCAACTTGAGCGCTGCGATGAGGGACTGTTCTCCATTGCGTTCGCCAATCCGAGTCCGACACAGACGGCGTGCCAGATCGTCTTCGAGCACACGCCCCCAAGCTCGGAGTTCGTCTACGTCGCTGGTTCCGGCTCCATGACCGTCC
>JBFYRA010000125.1:0-3716 GCA_041302485.1 Candidatus Bipolaricaulota bacterium | reverse complement strand
TGCTCTCGATAGCTACCTCGCGAGATCTGAGCGGCGCTGGCCCGACGTGTTGCGGCGAAGCGGCACGCGCGAGCAGCTCGATTCTACGAGGCTTGCCACATTCCCGGGCGATCGTCTAGATTGGTGCGGTTGTCGGCAAGGAGGAAGGGATGTGGATCATCAGCAAAGAAGGTCTGATCGTACTGGGTGTTGTCGCGGCGCTTGCCGCGCTTGGTCTCGTGCTCGTACTGCTTCCACCGCGCGATGAAGCGCCTTTGCCTCCCGCTTCCGTGACGCCGGCGACGGCGACGACGTCCCCGGCGCCGATTCCCGTGCCGGCGCCTGTACCGCCCGTCGTCCCTGTCCCGCCCACGCCGCCTGCGATGACGCCGGCTCCGGTCGCCATCACGCCCATCTTGCCGGGATCAGGTCCGACAGCCGCCATCGACGGGATCATCTACGCCGGCGAGTATGCCCACAACACAAGCGCCGCGGGGTTCGAGATTCACTGGACGAATGACGCACGCACCTTGCGCGTCGGCCTCATCAGCCCGGCAGTGGGATACCTCGCGATCGGGCTCGATCCGGTGAATCGCATGGAGGGCGCGAACTACATCCTCGGCGCCGTGGTTGACGGCCGCGCGACGGTTCGCGACGACTTCGGAACGGGACCTGTGGCGCACGCTCCCGACGTCGCGAGGGGAGGCAGGAGCGATATCCTCGAAGCGGCCGGCTGCGAAGTTGCGGGGAAGACGTACCTCGAGTTCGTGATCCCGCTGGACTCGGGGGACGCGATGGACAGGGCGCTCGTGCCCGGCCAGAGCTACAAGGTGCTCATCGCCTACCACCTGACAAGCGACGACTTCGATGCGTGGCACAGCCGTCGCGGCTCCGGCACGATCCACCTCGACCCGGCGCCCTAGTGGCGCATCCTTCGGGCTCGGCTGGACAAACGCTGACGTCGGCAGAGATGCTGCCCGCTAGAGAGGTGCTCTCGTGCTCCGCGCAGCCCGCTGAAGAAGACCGTGAGACCCAGGCGTCAGGGCCGTTGGCGGCGAGAGCGCCGAGTCAAAGAGGAAGGCCCGAGAAGGAGCGTCCTCCTCGGGCCTCTGAATTCTCTGCGCGATGCGGACTACTTCCCAGGAGCCTTCGCCGGGGCCGGGGTGGGCGTCTTCGCCGGGGCCGGGGCCGGAGCCGTCACGACGAGGTTCGAGCTCTGCGAGGCCGTCTTGCCCTCGTGCGAGGACGCGACAAGGATCGGATACGAGCCGGCGGGCAGCGTCTTCGCGACCGTCCACGTCCACGAGACTTGGCCATCCTTCCCGGCCGTCTTCTCGCCGAGGCCGCTCGGTGCGCTCTGGCCGGCGGGCAGCTTCAGGCTGACAGCGACGCGGGCGCCGGGATCGGCCTTGACGACGAGCGTGGTCTTGGCGCCCTGCAGCACGGGCGAGGTCAGGCTCTTGACCTCCAAGACGAGCGGCGGGTTGATGTAGTTCTGCAGTGTGGTCTCGAGGGCCGTTGTCTTGGCCGTGACCTGCTTGACCGAGTTCTGCACGTTCGTCACGTCGGTCTTCAGCGCCGTGTCGGCGGCCGTGGCGGCGTCGACCTTGGTCTGAAGCGTGGCGACCTTGGCCTCAAGATCGGTGATCTTCGTCGTGAGGGTCTTGTCGGGGCCCGAGCAGGCGACAACCGTCGCCACGAGCCCGAGGATGCACATAAGGAGACTCATACGTCGCAGCATTGTGACTCCCTTTCTCTACCGAAGGTCCCAGCGCTGCTGGGACGCTCCGAGTACCAGTACCTCGGGAGAGAGCCCCAGGCTCAGTCCCCCGGCCTACACTTCCGCGGTCCGCGCCACCCGGGCGACGGGCCGTGCGTTTGTCTAAGTGTACCGACCTGCGGCGGTCGTTGTCCATGGTCCGGGGCGCCACAGGCCGTCTGAACGGCAGACACTCGGCTTGCTGTCGTCCCTCGTTCCGTGCTAGGGTCGGCGCATGAGGGGGAAGAACGAGCCCGGGCTGTGCGAGCGCTCGTGGGGTTACGAGGTCCGCGCCGTCGAGAGCGGGCTGGTCCTCGTCGATCGCAAGCTCTGGGGCGTCGGGTACGGGGCGGCGGCCCTCGCCGGCTCCGGGGGGATTCTGGCCGTGGGGACGTTTGTGGCGCTTGGCGCCTCGCCGGGCGCCGACGCTGCGGCCGAGGTTCCGATCCACCTGGGGCTTGGGGCGATCCTCCTTGCTGCAGGGGGACTCTTCTACCGCGTGTACCGACACCGCCGTGACCGCCCCGAGAGCGAGCTCGCCGGCACGCTCGTCGTCGACACAGAGGATGGCGCGCTCAAAGACAAAGCCGGTCTCGTTCTCGCGAGACTCGAGGACGTGCGCGTCTTTGCTCGCGCCGACTTCGCCTGGACGCGCGGCGTTGCCGAAGTCGTCTGCCTACGATGGCCGGGCGGCCGCCGCGTCGTGTTCCGCTCGACGAGCCGGACGCGGATTGCGTCCGTCGTCGCGGCTCTCGCCGACGCCGGTCTGTAGAACGCGTCGTGCCGCACGTCGCGGTCCGGCCCGCCGGTTCGCGTCGGCCGAACCTGAGGCGCGTGAGAGGGGTAGATACGCCGGCTCGGAATCCCTCGCGACACCGGGTGGCGAATCGTCCGGATCGCGGCTAGGATCCGCGTCCTTGGGAGGCAACGATGCGGAGAGCGACAAGGAGTTGGCGAGTCGGCCTCGCGGCCGGGGTTTGTGCCGCGGTGGCGTTCCTGTCAGGCTGTTTTCTCTTGCCGAACGATCCTCCAATGGCATCGTTCACGGCGACGCCCGGCCAGGGAAGCGCACCTCTGACAGTGTCGTTCGACGCGAGCGGGTCCTACGATCCGGACGGAAGCGTGACTTCGTATCGGTGGTCGTTCGGCGACGGTGCGACGGGGTACGGTGCGTACGCGACCCACGTCTACGCGGCGCCGGGCGTCTACACGGCAGAGCTGACCGTGCAGGACTTCCGACGAGCGACAAGCGTCGCCCATGTGCAGATCGAGGTGCGATCGGGAACGAAGTACGCGATTCTCGTCGGCATCGCGAACTATGCGCCGCCGACGCCGCGGCTGTCGTACACGGACGACGATGCCATTGCTCTCAGACAACGACTCATGGCGCTTCCCGGGTGGGACGAGAGGAACATCCTCTTGCTGACGGACGCCCAGGCGACGCTGACCACGTTCCGCGACGCGCTCGACGCGCTCGCGGGCGCCAGTCAGGACGATCTCCTCGTGATCCACTTCTCCGGGCACGGGAACTACTATCGGGACGGGAACGGGGATGAGGCGGACGGGTTCGACGAGGCGCTCGAATTCTACGATACCGCCCTTCTCGACGACTCGCTCGCCCTGCTGATCGAACAGCTTCCGATGCGTCGCGTGGCTCTGTTCATCGACACCTGTTACTCCGGCGGGCAGCTTGATTCTCGCGCACTGCGCGCGATGGAGAACGCTCGCAGCGAGCGCAGCGAGGGATTCCTCGAGGACCTCGAGCGCATCAACGGTCACGGCGCAAAGGATCTCGATCGGGTCGCAAAGCAGCTTGTCGCCATCTCCGGAAGTCGTTTCGATGAAGTGTCGTGGGAGGTCGCCTCGCTTCAGCACGGGCTGTTCACCTACGCTCTGCTCGAAGCACTTGACGGCCGCGCCGACGCGGGAGGCAACGCCGACGGGCAGACATCGGCGGAGGAATGCTTCGCCTGGGTTC
>JBFYRA010000114.1:0-4754 GCA_041302485.1 Candidatus Bipolaricaulota bacterium | reverse complement strand
CGGGATCGTCCTTCTCTTCGGCACGCGCGAGCGCGACCTCCTCGACGGAAGCGAGCACGTCTTTCGTGAAGAAGCGGCACAACTGCGCGTAGCTGTGGCCGTCCCCGAGCGCGTACCACTTATGGTAGTAGCGCAACGGCCACGTGACGTAGAGATGGTCCTTGGCCCGCGTCAACGCGACGTACGCGAGCCGCCGCTCCTCCTCGATCTCTTCCTCCGACCCGGTCGAGAGATCGCTCGGAAGGAATCCGTCGGCGGCGTGGATGAGGTAGACGGCATCCCATTCGCAGCCCTTCGCCGAGTGGATCGTCGACAAGACGAGCCAGTCCTCGTCGAGATATGGGGAGGCCGCGAGCTCGCTCGTCGACGACGGCGGATCGAGCTGCACGTCCGCGAGGAACTGATGCCGTGATTGGTAGCCGCTCGCAATCTGTTCGAGACTGATGAGGTCCCGCACGCGAGCCGCCGGATTGTCGTACGTCCGCTCGAAGATCGGATCGTAGAAGCGGCGGATCCTCTCGACCTGCATCTCCGGATCCTTGGCTCCCATCGGCACAAGATCGTCGAACACCTGCGCCAGCTCGGCCAATCCGGCGCGCGCCGCCGGAGGACCGGCGAACGAACGAACCGAGCGCGGATCATTCCCATGTTGCGCCGCATGTTCGACGATGCGCGTCGCCGTCGTCGGACCCACGCCATCGATCAGGTCGAGCACGCGGAACCAAGCGAGCTCGTCAAGCGGGTTCTCGAGCACGCGCAGGAACGCGAGCAAGTCCTTCACATGCGCCGCCTCGAGGAAGCGCAGTCCGCCGAACTTGTGGTAGGGGATGTTGCGCCGCGCGAGCTCCACTTCGAGCGTGTCAGAGAGATGCGAGGCGCGGAACAAGACGGCCTGCCGGCGCAGCGGAACCCCCTCCTCGTAATGACGCAGGATGCGGTCGATCACGTAGTCGTCCTGCTCCGACGTGTCTTTGCACAGGACGAGCCGCGGCAACTGGTCGCTCTTTCGCTCCGACCAGAGGTCCTTCGTGTAACGCTCCTTCGCGCCGGCAATCAGGAGGTTCGCCGTGTCGAGGATCGGTGCGACCGAGCGATAGTTCTGCTCCAGCTTGACGACCGTCGCACCCGGGAATTGCTTCGGGAAGTCGAGCATGTTGCGCACCGTCGCTCCACGAAAGCGGTAGATGCTCTGCGCGTCGTCGCCGACGACCGTGATGTCTTGTGATGTCGACCTCATCCCACGAAGGATTCGTGCCTGAACGACGTTCGTGTCCTGGTACTCGTCGACAAGGATGTGATCGAAGCGTCCGCCGATCTCCGCCGCCCGTTGCGGGCTCTCGAGCAGTCCCATCCAGTAGAGAAGGAGGTCGTCGTAGTCCAGCACGCTTCGCTCTTGCTTCCGCACGACGTACTTACGGAACAGCTCTCGCAGCTCGGACTCCCACTCGTCGCACCACGGGAAGTCCCGCTCCAAGACATGCTTCAGGTCCTCGCCGGAGTTGACGCAGCGCGAGTAGACGGCAAGGCACGTCCCCTTCCGCGGGAACCGCTTCTCCTTCTCGTGCAGGCCCATTTCGTGGCGGATCAAGTGAATCAGACTCTCGGCGTCGCCCTGGTCGAGGACCGTGAAGTCGCGGCTGATTCCGGCAGCTTCGGCGTAGAGGCGCAGGAGGCGATGCGCGATGGCGTGGAACGTGCCGCCCCAGACACGGACCGTCGACGTCGCGCCCCGAGCGACAATCGTCGAGGCCCGCTCGAGCATCTCTTGTGCGGCGCGGCGCGTGAACGTGAGGAGCAGGATCCGAGTTGGATCAACGCCCTGCGAGATGAGGTAGGCGACGCGATAAGCAAGCGTCTTCGTCTTGCCTGTACCCGCCCCGGCGACGACAAGCAACGGGCCGCCGCCGTGCGTGACGGCCTCGCGCTGATCGACATTCAGATCGTCTAGCCAGGTTCGCGGTTCGTCGCCCCTCATGGGGGGTAGGGTACCGGACGACCCCGGCTCGTTCCACGGACGCGGACGCTCGGCGTGACGCGCAGCCCGACGTCTAGTTGCGCAACGTCGCCCCGTAGGCGGGACCGAGGTCGCCGCTGCACCCGCAGGGGTTTGATGCCTTGACCTTGTACCAGAACTCCTGCCCCGGGACGAGCCCCTCGTCGACGAAACTCGTCGTGGTCACGCTTTCGGCGATCGTGGCGTACGGGCCCTCGCGCGCCGGCGCTCGGCTCACGTGGTAGGCGACGGCGTCCGCCATCGGCCGCCAAGTGACCTCGATGATGTTGGCGTACGTCCCGGCGGACGCACGCACGCCCTCTGGCGCGTCCGGCCGGTAGCCGTAGCTCCCGTACACGATCCTCGACGGCTCGCTCACGTTCGAGCCCGCGATGGATTGCACCCGGTACCAATAGTCGCCGCACAGGACGACATCCCGGTCTTCCCATGTCGTCCCAGACAACTCGACGACGGGCTCGTAGGGCCCCGCGTAGCTCAGCGCGCGCAGTACACGATACGCCGTGGCGCCGGGAGCGGCGCGCCAGGCAACTTGAACCTTCTCGTAGGGACGTCCCCGCGTGGCCTCGACCCACTCCGGAGGACCGAGCCGGCTTGGGTCGCCAGGGAGCTCGTAGAGCGCCATGCCTCGAGCCTGGTCGCTCAACTCGCTCTTTCCGCACCCATCGACCGCAAACACCCGGTACAGGTGCTCTTGGCCGGCGATTACGTCGAGATCGAGAAACCGAGGCTCCACGCCCTGGTAGACCGCGTACTGCTGCGCGGCGACCTTCGGCTTGTCGCTCATCGGCTCCGTGCGCATCAGGCAGTACGACGTCGCGCCGATTGCAGGCGCCCACTCGACCAGGAGCTGCCCCGGCCCGCTCGCCGAGGTCCAGATCCTCGTGACGGGATGCGGCACGAGGCCGATGTAGCCCGACGCGGCGCCCGACTCGAGCCCGACGCCTGCGTCTCCGAGCGACCGTACGCGATACCAGTACGTGACGCACGTGCTCACGTCCACGTCGTCAAACCCGCCCGGACCGGCAATCCCCACCGGCTCGAACGCTCCGCTCGTTGAGACCGCGCGCAGCACCTCGTACTGCCCCGCTCCGCCGACCGGTCCCCAGTCGAGGAAGACGCGATCCTCGTGCGTGCCCCGCGTCGCGTGGGCGTCGGACGGAGCGGGACCGCGCGGGAGCACCGGCCCGCCCACGTGCAGGATCTCGCCGGTCCCCGAGAGGCTGGCCAGGCTCACCGCCGTCTCGCTCCGCAGCAAGGCGAACACGGGTGCCTCGCCGGCCGCGGACCCAACGACCGCCACGATCGCGGTGTCGGCCCCCGCCTGGCGGAGGGCGTCGGCAAGCCAGGCCAGGGAGCTGGCGGGCAGGGAGCCGAGCCGGTGGCCGGCCCAGCCGCTCTGCAGCCACGCGCCTGAGCCGCCTGCATCCTCGGCCTCCAGGGCGACGCCCATGACAAGGTAAGAGTCGGTCGGCCACTCCTCGAGCGGCGAGGAACGGAGCGTCAACCGCGGCTCACCCTCCCAACGTACGATGTCCGACAGGCGCACGATGTCCCACGAGTAGGCCGCGGCGCCTTGATCCAGTTCCCCGGCCGAGAGGCGGCCGCGCGTAATGAGATCACGCGGGGTCGCGAGACCCGAGGGGGATCCGCCCGCCTCTCCTGCGATCGGCGTCGGAGTGGGGACGGGCTCGCTCCCGTCAGCGAGGGCCGCGACGACGCCGAGCTGCGCGAGCGGGCCGATCTGCGAAGCGTTACAGCGCACCAGGACGGAGCCGAGGTCGTGCAGGTACGGGATGCCCGCCTCCCACGCCTCGCTCCCAGAGCGGAGGAGGAGCCCGGGCCGAGCGAGCGGCGCGACCGCGGCCACGGCGTCGGCAGCGAGGCGGGTGGACGGGCTGAGCCACGCGCGATGCGCTGACTCCACGTAGGAGACGTCAGACGCCCCCTGCACCGCGGAGGTGAACCCGACAAGGACGATACGCTCTCCTGTTCCGGCGGAGTCCGCCCAGCGGAGGAGAGACGCCGACACCTTGTCGCGCCACGGATTTCCCGAGGCCCCGCCGAGCGCGACGAACTGGGCGACGAGCGCAAGACAGAGAAGGCCAAGCCCCACGACACGCATTCGTCTCACGTGACACCTCCTGTCGCTCGGGACGAGAAGCAGCGATCGGGCAAGGGAGAGGGCGAGTGGCGCGTGCCCGAGCGATCTGTGGCCGCTTCCTTTCGGCACACTCTGGATTATGCCTCCGAATGCATCCGCACAGCCTACTTTCCATCCACTCCCATCGCCATCGCGCTTGCGCGCCACGCGGAGTGGGCGCAAACTGCCCGCATGGACTGCGCAATCAGTGCCGGCACCATCGTCTTCCGAAGCGGCCGTTTCCTCTTCTTGCATCATCAGGGAGCTGGCTTCGACTTCTGGCTCCCGCCGGGCGGCCGCCTGCGCGGTGAGGAATCGATCCTCGAGTGCGCGGCACGCGAAGCCCACGAAGAAACGGGACTCCGCGTCGTGCCGCAACGAATCGTCTACGTCGAGGAGTTCGTCGAGAAGGATCTCCACGACTGCAGATTCCGGGTCCTCGCGGAGGACCCGGTCGGCAGACTGAACGTGGAGGGCCGTGACTCGGATGAGGCACGGGCGGCCGTAGCGCGCTCGGAGTCGGGGGATGACCACGTTGTGGACGCGCGGTTCATCTCGCGGGATGAGATGCAGGCCATCCCTGCCGATCCGCGCATCCTG
>JBFYRA010000108.1:0-2658 GCA_041302485.1 Candidatus Bipolaricaulota bacterium | reverse complement strand
GTGCCGATGGTGCGGGATGCGGTCGAGCTTCTCGTCGGCGTGTCTCGCGACGCGCAGTTTGGGCCGGTCGTGGTTGTCGGGCTTGGCGGCACCGCGGCGGAGGCGCTTCACGACGTCGCGCTGCGCGGGGCGCCGATCGACGAGGCGGAAGCGCGAGCGATGCTCGACGAACTGCGCGGGCGCGCTGTCCTCGGTGCGTTCCGCGGACGGCCGGCGCGCGACGTGACGGCGCTCGCGAGGCTGATCGCCCAGGTATCGCAGCTCCCATTCCGGTATCCTGACCTCGCCGAGCTCGACGTGAACCCCGTGTTCGCGCTCGAATCCGGCGTCATCATGGGCGATGTCCGCGCGGTCCGGGCGGATGCGAAGGCGCGAACCCGCGACAGGTTGGGGTGATGGGATGACATTGCGTCCGCAGAGAGGTCTGGACGGCATCAAGCCGTACGTCCCCGGGAAGCCGACGAGCGAGCTAGAACGCGAGCTCGGCATTCGCGACTCGATCAAGCTTGCGTCGAACGAGAACCCGTATGGAGTCTCGCCAAAGGCGCTCACCGCGATGCGTGAGGCGTTGGCGGCCTCCAACGTCTACCCCGACGGCGCGAACTACGACCTGCGCCTCGCGGTCGCCAAGCACTTCGGCTTCGCGCTCGAAGAAGTGGCCGCAGGCAACGGCGCCGACGACCTGATCCTCGAGCTGTCGATGGCCTATCTCGACGACGGCGACGAAGTCATCGTGAGCCGTTCGTCGTTCCCGATCTACGACATCTACACGAACGCGATGCGGGCGAAGCTCATCAAGACGCCGCTCGCACCCGGGTACCGCATCGATCTCGATGCGATGGCACGCGCGATGAACGCGCGAACGCGCATGGTCTACGTCTGCAATCCGAACAACCCGACCGGCACGATGGTCACGGCGGACGAGCTCGCGGCGTTCATGAAACGCGTGCCGGAGACCGTGCTCGTCGTCCTCGACGACGCCTACGTCGAGATGGCCGACTCGCCCGAGTTCCCCGACAGCCTCGGCTACGTGCGCGAGGGCCGGAAGAACGTCGTCGTCCTGCGGACGTACTCGAAGGTCTACGGCCTCGCTGGAATCCGCATCGGCTACGGCTTCGGCCACCGCGACACGATCGCGCCGATGTTCCGCGTCAAGGAAGCGTTTAACGTGAACTCGGTCGCTCAAGCGGCCGGGATCGCGGCACTCGACGATCAGGAGTTCGTGCAATTCACGGTGGCCGAGAACCGCAAGGGGCGCGAGTACCTGTGCCGCGAGTTCCGACGGCTCGGACTCGAGTACGCCGAGAGCCACACGAACTTCGTCCTTGTCAAGATCGGGCCGAGCGCGGGCGACGTGCAGGGGCGACTGTTGCGCGAAGGGGTCATCGTCCGGCCCTGCGCCGCCTACGACCTGCCGGAGTGCCTGCGCGTGTCCATCGGCACGCCGGCCGAGAACGCGCGCTTCGTCGCCACGCTCGACCGCGTGCTCTCTCCGTGATGGATAGGCGGGCGAACGTCCGGATTGCCGTCGTGGGCAGCGCGAACATGGACCTCGTCACCGAGGTCGCGCGAATGCCTCGCCCGGGAGAGACGGTGCCCGGGAAGGCGCTCTCGCACCATCCCGGGGGCAAGGGGGCGAACCAGGCGGTGGCCGCCGCGCGGCTCGGCGGCTCCGTGTCGTTCTTCGGCAAGGTTGGCGCCGACGCCTATGGGGGCCTACTGCTCGACGCCCTTCGGGGCGACGGCGTGGACGTGTCCGGTGTCGAGAGGACACCCCTCCTGCCGACAGGGACGGCGTCCATCTGGGTCGACGACGCGGGCGAGAACGCGATCGCGTGTGTTCCCGGCGCCAACGGAGCTGTTGACCGTGCGCAGGTCGAACGCGTGCTCCCGCGCCTCGCAACGGCGGACATCCTCCTGCTCCAGCTGGAGATTCCGCTCGATGCCGTGGCGTACCTCCTTGAGCGGTTGCCCGCGGGTCGACCGCTCGTTCTTCTGGATCCCGCTCCGGCGCGCGATCTTTCGGATCTCGACCTTGCGCGCGTCGACATCCTGACGCCGAACGAGGCAGAGCTGCGGTCTCTCACGGGAGCCCAGGATCTTGCGGGTGCGGCGCAAGATCTTCTTGCGGCGGGCGTGCGGTGCGTCGTGTGCAAGGCCGGCCGGCGCGGCGCGTTCGTCTTTGGCCCCACAACGCTTCATGTTGCAGCGTTCCCCGTCGATGTCGTCGACACGACCGCCGCGGGAGATGCGTTCAACGCAGCGCTGGCCGTCGCGCTTGGCGACCGACCGTTGGCTGAGGCCGTCCGTTTCGCCTGTGCTGCCGGCGCACTCGCCGCCACGAAGCGGGGAGCGCAACCGTCGCTGCCGCGACGGGAGGATGTGGACGACATCCTCCAACGCGCATGACAAGGCGGGAACTTCGCGGCTTGTCGGGGGGTACGGTTGTGCGAAGAGCCATGGCTGGGAGGACGGCATGATGAGACGCAGCGCGGTTGTTGTTGGGCTGGCGGGAGTGCTCGCTATCGCCGCACTCAGCGGATGCACGCGATGGTTCGCGCTTGACGCGCGGATTGGGATTCAGGGCGCCGGCGAGGGGCCGATCCCGTTCACGGTGTCCTTCACAAGCAGACCGTCGACGGGGCCGGTTGCGTCACA
>JBFYRA010000087.1:0-4432 GCA_041302485.1 Candidatus Bipolaricaulota bacterium | reverse complement strand
TCAGGCGTTTGGCGGGCGGCGGCACCACGTCTTCCCAGTCACGCGCTGGCACTGGGCGAGGTGAACCTGCGCCCGTCTGCCCGACAGACTTCGCGAATGACTTTCCGGCCGGACAGCGCGTTGAGGAAGAGCGCGCCGCCCGACGTCGCCCATGATCCAACGAGATGGAAGTTGGCGAGTCCGGGAAGTCGACTGTCGATCTTCCCGAGGACAAGGCTCCCGACAAAGTCCATCTGCTTTGTCGGCATGTTGACGAAACCATGATCGCCGCCCATGAATCGCTTCCACGTGATCAGAGTCGGGACGTCGACGACCTCGATGTCGTTCCGCAAGCCCGGCCAGCGCTTCTCGAGCAGGCCGATCACCGTCTCGGCGGCCTTCTCCTTCTCCTCTCTGTAGCGCTTCGGATCCTTCGACAGCTCCTCCCACAGCTTCCACCGCGAGACCAGCTCCACTTTGATCACGCCCTTGCCCGGAGGCGCCATCGTCGCATCCATCCCGTACGTCTGCAGTTCGAGGCTGTTGCACGTGTGCCCGGCGATCTCGACCGGCCGATCGAGGAGCATGACGAGCGCCGACGGTTCCCGCGAGAGGTCGCGCTTCACGCCGAGGAACACGTGGACGGCCCAGTTCGTCTCGTCCATCGCGGGACTGTGAGCGCAGTAGCCGCGAATCCGATCGTCGACGAACTTGCCGCCAAGCAGGTCCATGATCGTCGCGCGCCCGTCGGCGTTGGAGATCACGACGTTGGCTTCGACCGCCGTGCCGTCGGCCAGGCGGATCCCGACGGCCTTGCCGTCGCGCGTGAGGATCTCGATCACGCGCTGCCCGAGGTGGAGTTCGCCGCCGAGCGCCGCGTACCGGTCGGCCATCGAGCGGGCGAGCGCGGCCGCTCCCCCCACCGGCCAGGCAATGTCGCCTGTCATCCCGTAGGCATGTTTGACGAGGTGCAGGAATGCTGGATTCGACGGCATGGAGTACTCGGCAAGCGCCAACCCGTCGCGCAACAGCGGGTCGCGGAATCGCGCCCCGAGATCGGCCATGGTCGGCTTGAACCACTTCCGCAGTCCGACAAGGGTCGGGGCCATGCCCACAACCCTTGCCTTGCGGCCGAAGATCAGCTCGCCAAAGAAGTCGTGGCGAGCGAACTGTCGGATGGCTCGCACGTACTCGTCGGCCGCCGCCGAGTCACGCGGCGCGATCTCGTGCAGATGCTCGTGTAGCCGATCGAGGTCGTAGTAGTCGGCGAACAGCCGCCCGTCCGCACCCATGACGGCGACACACTCGCGCGTCGGCACAAGATCGCGCGGCATCGCCCCGAGCTCGCGCCACAGCTCGTAGAGCAGAGATCCCGGCCGGCACCCGAACAGATGGTGAATGCAGCCATCAAATGAGTACCCCTGGCGCTTCCACGTCGCAGCCTGGCCTCCGGGAGCGACGTGCGACTCGTAGATTCTCGTCCGGTATCCGTTGGCCTGCCCGTGGATCCCGGCCGCAAGCCCGCCCATCCCCGCACCGATGATGACGATCGACCGATCTCGCATCGCTCCCCCCTCGGGCCCGCTCACTGGGCCGGGCAGCCGGCCCGCTCTGCGGCCCGCTCGGAGTGAGAATACCGGAATCCGACAGGATGGAGAACGTCGCGACGCCACGCGGCCCCCAGCCCGTGAACTCTGCCGCGGTCGGACGCCCGCGCCGCCTTGCACTCGCCTTGGCTCATCCACGGAGCTACCATGCGTCATGGAGGTGGAGCCGATGAACGTGCGCTACGCCTGGCTCGTGTGTCTTGGTCTCGTGCTTCTGGTCGTGTCGTGGGCACCCGCCGCGCAGGCCGCAGAATGGACCGCCCGCCTTACAGCGGATCCAAAGCCCGTAGGGCCGGACATCGCGGTGTCCGGTTTCGTCTTCGAAGGAGCCTCTCTGGCCACGACGGACCTCGTCGTTCGCAACGCCTCGACAAACCTGCTCACGATGGACCTCGCAAGATCCACCGTCCTCGTCGGCGCCGGCGACGCCCGCCCACTCGGAACCCTTCTCGGAAGCGGGTTTGTGGCAGCGCTCTTACCCGGCGCGCAAACGTCCGACACGCTCGACATTCTCGCGCCAGTGGAACTGGGCGACCAACTCACGCTCCACCTCGTCTGGACGCTCGGAGCCATCGTCAACTCGGCAACGTGGGTGTGGGAGATCGTCGACCCGTCGGCCCCCGCGGCTCCCGTCACGCCGCAGCCTACGCCGCCGGGCGCAACCAAGCCGGCGCAGCCGGTACCGACGCAGCCGGCACCGGCGGAGCCAGGATCCCCGGCGACCGACGACGCAGGATCCGACGTCCTCCTCGGTCTCCTGGGCCTGCTCGCGGGCCTGGCTCTTGTGGGACTGATCGCCTGGGGCATCTGGGCCTTAACACGCTAGAGTTCGCTGACACACTCGCGCGCTGAAGGAGATGTGCGGGGGATGGCTCGACGCAAGATCATCACGATCGACGAGTCGCTCTGTACCGGCTGCGGGAATTGCGAGACCGGCTGCGCCGAGGGCGCCCTCCGCGTGGTCGATGGGAAGGCGAGGCTGGTCAAGGAGCAGTTCTGCGACGGCTTCGGCGACTGCATCGGCTCGTGCCCAACCGGCGCACTCAAGATCGAGGAGCGCGAGAGCGAGGACTTCGATCTCACAGCGACGGCCCGCCACCTGCGCAAAACGCAGGGCGAGGAGGCCGTCCATAAGATGGAGGAAGCGAATCGCCGCCACGCGCAGGCTGAGCAGGAGGGCGTTCCCGCGATGCCCTGCGGCTGCCCGGGCACGCTCGCACAGACGCTGGATCGTGACGCGGGCGACGGCCGCCCCGTCGCCGGGACGACCCTACCGCCGCACGTCAACGTCTCTGAACTGGCCCAGTGGCCGGTGCAGCTTCACCTCGTCCAGCCTGGGGCGCCGTTCTTCAAGGACCGTGAGCTCGCCGTCCTCAGCACGTGCTCGCCGATCGCTTCTGCCGACGTCCACTGGAGATTCCTGCGCGGCCGCGCGCTCGTCGTCGCGTGCCCGAAGCTCGACCACACGGAAGGCTACGTCGAGAAGCTGGCTGCGATCCTGAAGACATCAGCTGCGCCGCGCGTCATCGTCGTGCGCATGGAGGTCCCGTGCTGCGGCGGACTGACCGCCATCGTGCGACAGGCGACAGCGCTCTCCGGTCGCCGCGATCTCGAGCTCGTCGAGGTCACAATCGGTCTCCACGGCGATGTCGTTGCCGAGGCTCGTCTGACGTAGGCCTTTGGACGTCATCCCCGCCGAAACCCCAGAGAGACAGACCCCGTGGCAGCGCGACGTGCCCCCTTCCAGACCAGGGCCGGCCACCCCGCACAAGGCGGCCACGGCACCGGCCAGGATGTCCCATCCCGTGGTTCGCCCGATCTCCACAAGACGAAAGGCGTGGCGAGCGGCTCTCTCCGCAGGGGCTCCAGAGAAGATCGAGACAAGCATCTCGTGAAGCGGCTCCGGGCCGTGCCCGCGAGCCAGATCCCTTGAGACGCACGCGCTGACTTCGGTGGTTCGTGGTCCGACATGCCGAACCCACTTGTCCACAAGGCACCAGTCATACATCGGAATGTCGGCAGAGGAGTCCTTGTGCCTCAGCGCGAAGAGGAACCCACCAAGGAAGTCGTCCCCTGACGGTGTCAATCCCTCTCCCAGGCCGACAAGTGGGTCCAGCGCCGCGAGCAGCTCGACAGTGCTTCGCGGGCCGGCCGCCACAACTCCAAGCACAGCACGGATGACGGCTCGACTCGTCTCGCTTGCTGCCTGCAACACTTCCGGCTTCGTCGATGCGCAGCGATCGAAGAGCGTCGCGACGCCACGAGGCATCCTCGCGCGCGCACACAGATCGAATCCGGATCTTGCGACGCACGCCACGGCATCCCATGGTACCGAGGGCGCGGGAGGAAACGGAGCCCGCCACACGGCAGCCGTCGTGGCGTCCACAGGGCATCCGACGCTCGGCGTGAGGACTCCATCGCCGACGTGAAGACTCGTTCCCTCCGGCCAACTCGTCCCCGGGGATGGAACCTGGATCGAGCGGCGGTGGAGCGGAGCGTGCGGAGACGAGATCCAGAAGATCTGACCCTGCCTGTCTTCGACGTACGTCGCGCGCGTGACGACGGCAAGCACTCGCGCGTCCTGGCAAGCACCATGTAGCCACTCCATCGCGAGCTCACCCACGGCCTCGGCTCTCACGGGCTCATCTTCTGCTCTTGCCGCGCCGCAAGCAACCGCGCTCGCCGGCCAATTGCGCTGCCCGCCGGTTGACAATCGGGCTCTCGTTGTCGATTATCGGGGTCGAATATCCTAATATACATAGAACGCGTGCGGAGAGCACCAGAGCTCAGAGAACGGAAGTCGACGGAGGTTCATGATGAAGAAGGTCGCTGCCCTCGTAGCCGCC
>JBFYRA010000046.1:0-12335 GCA_041302485.1 Candidatus Bipolaricaulota bacterium | reverse complement strand
GCTGCGGCAACAACGGCTCTCGCTTCTTCCATCTCCTTCTCGCTCGGCGTGAACGCGATGTGGAGGAAAGGAACTTGTGCCGGGTGAATGGCGCCCTTGCCGTCGAATCCGAGGTCGCGCGCCAGCGTCGCTTCTGCGGCAAGCCCGACCTCGTCGTCCACATCGGCGTAGACTGTGTCCGACGCTTGCACGCCGGCCGCCTTCGCGGCGGCGACGATCATCGAGCGCGCAAAGAGGAGCGCCTCCGGGGTGCGCCGCGCCCCCACATCGCGCGTGAAGTCCTCGGCCCCGAACGCGACGACGACGACGCGCGGATCGGCGGACGCGATCTCTTCGGCGTGGAGAACGCCCTTGCCCGTCTCGAGGATCGGCATGATCCATGTGGATCCGACCGGAGCGCCGGTCGCCCTTTCGGCCTTCGCGAGCTCTGCGGCGAGCGCTTCGACATCGCCTCTTGATTCGGCTTTCGGCAGCGCGACGCCGTGCGGTCGAGCCAGGATGATCTCGCGGATATCGTCGGCGCCGCCGAGCGAGAGGGGGTTGATGCGCACCCAGACTTCGTTCGGGAAGTCGATCGCCGAGAGAAGGTGCTTCACGAGGACGCGAGCCGCCGGCTTCTCCGCGGGAGGCACGGAGTCCTCAAGGTCGACGAGCACGAGGTCGGCGCCGTGCAGTTCGATCCCTACGAGGATGCGCGGGCTGTTCCCGGGCGCGTAGAGGCGGCTGCGCCGCGGCGCGTCGTGCGCGCTCAGCGTCCGCCGGACACGCGGAGTCAGCGCAGCGGTGTCGGGAAACGCGAGCCGTACGGCGGCCTCGACGCGGGCGGCAAGGACGTAGTCGAGCGCGCCCTCGTCGGCTACGGACACCGTGGCTTCCAGGCGGGCGCGCGATGCAAGTGCGGCCAGCGTCTCGTCGACCACCTCGCGGATTCCCCGCTCGAACAGCCTGGGGTCGCCCGTGGCCACCTCAATGGCCGGCGACTTCGCCGAGGTCACGGTCACGCGGCAATCGCCCTTCGCATCCGACCCGACGATGGTTTCGTTCGGCATCGTTCCTCCTACGACATGAGCAGCGCGAGGACGGCTTTCTGCGCGTGCATGCGGTTCTCGGCTTGGTCGAAGATGGCGCTTCCTGGGCTGCGCGACGCCTCGTAGGTGATCTCCTCGCCGTAGTGCGCCGGCAGACAATGCAGAATGACCGCGTCTTTGCCGGCGGCGGCGACGAGCTGCGAGTCGATGGTGAAACCCTTGAACGCGTTCGCCTTGGACTTTCCCTCGGTTTCTTGACCCATGCTGACCCAGACGTCGGTGTAGAGGACGTCGGCGCCGCGCGCCGCGGCCATCGGGTCGTGCGTGATCTCGACCGGCGTGCCAAGCGCTTTCGCCGCGGCGACGACGGTGGCGTCAGGCTCGTAGCCCGCCGGGCATCCGATGCGGAACGACATCCCGAGCTTGGCGCATCCGTCAATCAGCGAGTGAGCGACGTTGTTGCCGTCGCCGATGAACGTGAGAGTCAGCCCGTCGAAGCGGCGCTTCTTCTCCCAGATCGTGAGGAAATCGGCCAGTCCTTGGCACGGGTGATCCATGTCGCAGAGTCCGTTGATGACCGGAATCGTCGCGTGTTTCGCCAGTTCGACGACCGTCTCGTGCTTGAATACGCGCGCCATGATCGCGTCGCAGAAGCGGGACAGGTTGAGCGCGATGTCCTCGGTTGTCTCGCGCTCGCCGAGCTTGATGTCGCTCGGTCCGAGGTAGATCGCGTGGCCGCCAAGCTGTTCCATCCCCGCTTCGAACGACACGCGCGTTCGCAGAGACGGCTTCTGAAACACCATCGCCAGCGTCTTTCCGGCAAGCATCGTGTGCCGGACGCCGGAGCGATGCTCGAGCTTCAGATGGCGTGCCACTTCCAGGATCTCATGGATGTCTTCGGACGACAGGTCGCGCAGCGACACGAGATGACGGGCGTTCATGACCGAGCTTCCTCCTCACTCCCCCGTCTCGCAGTCTGAGACTCGATTCGGGCGTCGGGAAGATCATAGCCGAAGCCGGAAGCATCGCCCAAGCGCACGCTTGCGACGCGGACGGACCGTCAAGCCCACCGCCGAGTACGCGGGGACACGGGCGAGACGCGAAGACTCACCGCAGGCAAAGCTCAACGCAGAGGTCGCGGAGGGTACGCAGAGAGCGCAGAGCGCACTGAGGGCAAAACAGAACGCACTTCGTCGACCCCTCTCAGTCGAGCCTCCGCGACCTCCGCGGCTCCTCTGCGCGCTCCGCGTTTCCGCTTCTCGTCTCCAGTACGGTGAGTCTACCGGCGGCGGAAACCACGAACGCGGATCGAGTAGATGCCGCTGCGGTTCGCGCCGAGGATGTCGGTCAGCCGACGATCGCCAATCATGACGGCACGGGCGGGCGACTCGCCGAGCCGCGCCAGCACGCTCGCATAGCCCTTGCGTGAAGGTTTGCGCGCCACGTCGAGGATCGTGAACTCCGCCGCGAGCTCAAGAGCCAGCCCGTTCGCCGGGCCCCGCTTGCGGTTCGTCAGGATCCCGACCCGGAACCCGCGTCCCTCGAGGCCGCGGAGGAGCTCCCTGGCCTCTTCCCCGAGCTTTTTCGACGCGCGGCGACTGAGCGTGTTGTCAAGGTCGAAGAGGAGCGCTCGCATGCCCTTCGCCCAGAGCCGCTCGTAGTCCACGTCGAACACCGAGCGGGCAACCTCATTCGCGCGAAAGAGTCTCATCGTCTCCGCCTTTCGCGAGCGATCGAATGGCCGCGCAACCGCGGAGCCGCTCCATCACATCGAGGAACTCCTTCTCCATGCCAAGCGTGACGTAGATCTTGTAGAGCGAGTCTCCGTTCTCGAGTTTGAACTCGCGCCGGACGCAGGCAATCCCGTCGTAGGCCGTGAGGATCGAGTCGATGAAGTGAATCTCCTCCTCCGACGTGCCGATCCAGTAGACGAGGGCGTCTTCACGCGGCATGGGGTGCTCCCGCCGACGCGACCATGGCTTTGCGCAACGCGATCTCAGGATCGGAGCCCGCATCCCAGACGCGGCGGATCGCCACGAGGAGCTCTCCGCCGGCGCGGACGTCGGGATCGGTCGATTCGGCAAGCGACGCGAGCGCCTCACGGCTCTCCGGCGTCGTCACGAGCTTGCGCGCGGCGAGCAGCGGGGGAAGAGCGGTCTTGTGCTGTGGCTCCCCGGCCTTCACTTCATCCCAGCGCGTGCGAATCGATGCGAGATCGGACGGCGCGTCGGAGAAGACGTGCGGATGGCGCCGCACGAGCTTTTCTGCGAGCTTCGTCATCACGTCGGACAACGTGAACTCGCCCTTCTCCTCGGCCATTCGGCTGTGAAGCAGAATCTGGAGTAGGAGATCGCCAAGCTCCGACGCAAGCGCGTCCGGCAATCGCGCATCGATCGCCGCGACGACCTCATATGCCTCTTCGACGACGTACGGCCGCAGCGAGGCGTGATCCTGTGCAAGATCCCATGGGCAACCATGCACAGGATCACGCAGCCTCGCGATGAGTCCGACGAGGCGGTCGAGATCGTCTCCGATCACGGCTGCGTCGAGGTGGGCGCAGGGCCCGCCTGCTGGAGAAGGTTCGCGACCTCGCTCGCCCGGTAGCTCTTGTCCGCCGTCTGTACCTGGCCGAGCCGCTTCTGCGCGTCCGTCTTGTCGCCGCGCCCGAGGTCGAGCTTCGCGATCTCGATCAAGGCATCGAGCCCGGCCGACGACAGCGGCTTGCCGGCCCCGACATCGGCCTGGTCGGTGTCGACGATCTGCTGATACAGGCGGATCTTCGCTGCGTCCTGCGAGATCGCGGCGATGCCGCGCTTGAGGTACTGGAGCGCGCCATCATAGTCAGTCTGCGCCACCAGCGCTTTCGCGATCCCCGAGTACGCGTCCTCCATCGTCGGATCGGCGGCGATCAGGAGACCGTACGCACGCGCTGCCGAAGCCCACTTCTTCGCGTCCCCGTAGAGCTTCGCCAGGCGCAACGCGGTCCCGGTGTCCTTCGGGTCGAGCTTCATGATCACTTCCGCAACGCGGATTCGCTGTTCGAGCTCGAATGATCGCGCCAGGGCAGTGCGGAGCTGCTCGAGCGCCTTCGCCGTCTCGCCGCGCGCCAGGTTGACGCGCGCAAGGTCCTCATGTGCATCGGCGCGGTATGGTGAGCGGATGAGCACCGCCTGCAGCTCTCGCTCGGCCTCGGATAGCTTCCCGCCGAGCAGGTAGACCTCGGCGAGCTTGACATTGAGATCGATGCTCGGACCCGTCTTGATCGCGGCCTGGTAGCGCGACACGCCAAGCTGGTACAGCTCTTCGATCTGCCGATTCAGCGATGCGAGCTGCGACTCCTCGCTCGCGGTGCGCTTCGCGTTCGCCTGCAGCGCGTCTCGTGCGATCACGACGATCTCGAGTCTCGCCTTCGCCACGTCGCCTTCGGCGACGCCGAGCCGCCCGTTCATCGGATCAACCTTGCGGATGGCCGTCGTCAGCGCCTCGGCGCCTGATGCATCACCGAGCGCGAGGAGGACGTCAATCAGCTTGAACTGGAGCGTCAGGTCGCTTGGTGTGAACTTCAGTGCTTGCTCGAAGCGCTGCTTCGCCAGCGCGTAGTCCGCGTCCTTCTCGGCGAGATCGCCGGAGGCGATCATGGCGTACGCCGCCTGAGGATCCGCCGCGATGACCTGCTCGTAGCGCACCTGCGCTCCTGTCGAGTCGCCCCTGTCGGCCAGCACCCTGGCCATCGCCATCGTCGCCTTCGTGTTCGCCGGGTCGAGGTTGAGGATCCGCGTCAGCAGCGCCTGGTCGATAACGTTGTCCTCGACGAGTGTGAGGTACGCTGCGAGGGCCTTGTCCTTGCTCTCCTTCTCCACCGTGCGGAGCCGCGCAATCTCGGCCGCGTTGTTCGCGGCGGGCGTCGTCGCGGTCTCGAGCACCTTGCGGTCCGCGGCCGCCTTGGTCGCTCGGTCCTCGTAGATCTTGCCGACGTAGTACGCGACGTACTCGTCCTGCGCCTTGTCCTCGGCGAACAGCCTCTCGTACTCCGCCAAGCCGCGATCCGGATCGTCCTCGCCGATCATGAACGCATCGACGACAGGGATCCCGATGACGACGCTCTTCGTCTTGTACACGCCGCTGTACCAGTCCTTCACCCGTGCTGCCTCGTTCTCCGCCGTGAGGTCCGCGACGACCTGAGAGCGAATCTCAGCCAGGCTCGGAGTTCGCGCCTGCTTCCGCTCGATCGTCTGGATGATGTGGTAGCCGTACTGGGTCTTGATCGGATCGCTGATCTCGTTCGGCTCCAGCGAGAAGGCGGCGTCCTCGAACTCCGTCACCATCTGGCCGCGGCCGAACCAGCCGAGATCTCCGCCTTGCGAAGCTGTTCCGGAATCGGTCGAGTAGTCCACGGCGAGCGCGGCGAAGTCGGCGCCCCCGTCAAGCTGCTTCTTCAGCGATTGGGCGGTGCCGAGATCGGCCACCAGGATGTGTCGCGCGTGAACCTGCTCGCCGACGTCGTATTTGGCGATGCTCTTTTCGAAGTACGCCGCCACCTCGTCGTCGGTCGGCGACGCGCCGACCCCGACGACGGCGTCGACGGCCTTCACGAGAAGTTGCGTCGCAATCGCCGCGCGCATCTCATCCTTGAGGGCCTTCACCGTCTTGCCCTGGCTCTCGAGCACGTCCACCAACTGTTCCTCGGTCAGACGATTCGATGTAAGGATGTCCTGATACTGCTTCGCCACTTCCGCATCGATCACCGAGTCGGCGACTCGAATGCCGCGGGCCTTCGCTTCTTGCGCGTAGACCGTCTCACTGATCAGGCTGGCCATGGCGTTGCTTTCGAGGCCAAGCCGCAACAGCGCCCCCGACGCTCCATTGAACATCGACGTCGGATCGAGACCGGCCTGTCGGTAGAAGCTCTGGTACTGCGTCATCAACTGGGTCGCGCGTGCGTTCAGCACGTCAAGGCCGATGGTTGTGCCATCCACGGTGGCGGCGAACTTCGGCCGGCTCGAGCCCGAGTCGGATGGCGAGCTATTGAACACCCCGGCGCGGTCGAGGCTGATCAGACCGCCTGCCCCAAGAACGAACGACACGATAACGGCCCAAATGACGGCCTTCTGATGGCGCTTCAGGAACGTGGACATCGCTCTACGTCACTCCCTTGACCCAATTGGCTAGATTCAGCCGAATGGTACAGATGCTGTCGCCGCCGAACAAGACGCCGCGCGGCGGCCTAGTTGAGGACAGGAGGCTCCGCCTGCCTACGGACATCGTGGCGCGGGCAGATCTGGAAGCGAATCCCCGTCCTCTCTTCCTCTGTGTCCTCCGCGCCGACATGGACGGTCGCGAAGCTCGGGATGCAGTACACGTCAATGCCGCTCGCCGCGACGTAGCCGCGCGATGGCCCTTCACCGCCTGGTTGACAGCCCGTGGGCCGATCACCTGGATCTCAGCAGCGCCGTCGACGGTGATCCCATGGGCGATCGCGCCGGCGGTGGCTGCCAGATCCGTCGTCGTCGACACCCGCAGGATGTCCATCATCGCTCCTACTTCGCGCTCTCCAAGAACTGGGTGTGGCGCACGACGTTGACCTTGATCTCTCCGGGGTAGCTCAGCTCTTCCTCGATCGCACGGGCAATGTCGTAGGCAAGCTTGGCCGCCATCTCGTCGTTCGCGCGATCGGGTTGCACCATGACGCGAACTTCGCGGCCGGCCTGGATTGCGAACGCTTCCTGCACCGCCGGGAACGACCGGCACAGCTCTTCGAGGTCGTGCAGCCGCTGGACGTACCGCTCGTAGGTCTCCTGCCGCGCTCCGGGCCTCGCGGCAGACAGCGCGTCCGCCGCCTGCACGAGCACATCGAGGATGCCGGTCGGCTCGATGTCCTCGTGGTGCGCGGCGATCGCCTGCACGACGTCGCGGCTCTCCCCGTAGCGCCGCGCGAGATCGGCGCTGATCATCGCGTGCGGTCCGTCCACCTCGTGATCGACGGCCTTGCCGATGTCGTGCAACAGCCCGGCACGCTTTGCTTTCTTCGCGTTCAGCTTGAGCTCGTCGGCGAGGATCTTGGCGATGACGCTGACTTCGATCGAGTGCACAAGCTGGTTCTGGCCGTAGCTTGTGCGGTACCGCAAGCGGCCCAACAGCGCGGCGAGCTCTGGATGCAGGTCGACGCCGAGATCGAATGCCGCCTTCTTGCCCTCTTCTTTGACGCGGTCGGCGAGCCGCGCCTTCGCGCGCTGCACCTTCTCTTCGATCTGGGCTGGGTGGATGCGCCCGTCTTCGATCAGTTTCGACAGGGCCATCCGCGCGACCTCGCGGCGCAACGGGTTGAAGCACGAGAGGACGACCATTTCCGGCGTGTCGTCCACGAGCAGTTCGACGCCGGTGAGCGCCTCGAACGTCTTGATGTTGCGGCCCTCGCGCCCGATGATGCGGCCTTTGAACTCCTCCGACGGCAGGGGCACCGAACTCACGGCGTTCTCTTCCACGTACTCCGCTGCGTAGCGCTGCACGGCCGTGGCGACGATGTGGGCGGCGCGCTCCTCGGCCTCGTCGCGCGCCTTGCGCTCGATCTCCTCCATCTTCTTCGAGAAGTAGAGCTGGGACTCGTTCTCCACGACCTTCAGTAGATGGTCGCGCGCCTGGTCCCGCGTCCACTCGGCCGTGCGCTCGAGCTGCTGCTTCTCTTGTTCGAGGAGGCGCCCGCCTTCCTCTTTCAGCCGCAGCAGTTCCTCCTCGTCGGAACGCAACGAGTCTTCCGTCTTGTCGAGCTGAGACGCCTTCTTGCCGAGACGGTCCTCGCGTCGCAGGATCCGCTCCTCGGCCCGCGTCACTTCCTCTTCGCGGCGCTTCGAGCGCTCTTCGAACTCATCCTTCAGCTCCTGGATTTCCTGGCGTCCTTCGAGGAGCCGCTCCTTCTTGATCCGGTCGGCCTCTTCCTGCGCCTGAGCGACAATCTCGCTCTCACGTCGACGGCGCGGCACGCTGCCGACGAGGAAGCCGATGAGCACGGCGGCGGCAAGACTGACCACTGCGCTCATCAAGTTCAGCACTGAGCTCAAGCCGCGCCACGCTCCTTCTCACGGGTTGCGCCGATTATACCCTCTTCCCCCGTCGGCACGCCGACGGGAATCGCTGCGAGCCGTGAGACGGATCGCGGAACGGGATGCGCGCCGAGAGGCCAGCGCGTCGATCGACTCGCTTGCTCTTATGAGGCGTCCTGATCCGCAGGGGCCGCGGCCGCCCGTGCCGCGTCCGCAGCCGCCTTCTCCGAGGGGCTCGTCACATCGATGTCGAAGCCGAGGAGCTTCGCGGTGAGGCGTACGTTCTGGCCGCCCTTGCCAATCGCGAGCGACAGCTCGTCGTCCGGGACGATCACTTTCGCCTTCCGCCTCTCGAGGTCGAGGTCGACCGACAGCACCGACGCCGGCTCCAGTCCGTTCTTCAACAGCTGCGCGGGGTCTTCGCTCCAGCGTACGAGGTCGATCTTCTCTCCCGACAGCTCGCGCGTCACCATGCGAACGCGAGCGCCGCCGGCGCCGACGCATGTGCCCACGGGATCGACGTTGCGGTCGAGCGACTCGACCGCGACCTTCGACCTCCGTCCCGGCTCACGCGCGATCGCCCGGATCACGAGGACGCCCTCCTCGATCTCGGGCACCTCGAGCTTCATCAGCGCCGCGACGAACTCCTTGCGCGTGCGCGAGAGCAAGATGCGCGGGTCGCCCTGCGTCTCCTCGACGCTGACCAGATACGCTCGCAACCTCTCGCCGGCGTGGTACCGCTCGCCGGGGATCCGTTCCGCCTCTGGCAGGATCGCCTCGGCCTCGCCAAGATTGACCCACACGCTCTTTCCCTCAAAGCGGTGGATCGACCCACTGATGACCTCGCCGACGCGTGCGACGAACAACCCGTGGACGATCTCGCGGCGCCGCTGGGCGATCTCTTGCCGGATCGTCTCCTCCGCCTTCTTCGTGGCGATGCGCCCGAACCTGGCGAGATCGATGCGCTGGCCGCGGATAGAGATGTCGCCGGAGTGCTGGTCGATCGTGACGTCGATGTCTTCCGACTCGTCGAGTCCGTTCTCCTCGGCAAACGCGGCGGCCAAGCCCTTGCGGATGGCGGAGTAGAGATCCTCACGCGGGATCCCCTTGTCCTTCGCCATCTCTTCCAGCGCCTCAATGAAGTCGATGTTCATCGTCGTCGGTCTCCGCATCCTGCCCACCCCGAACCCACCTCGGAGTGGACTTCCTGTTCCGCTTCTCCTATTCTGTCTCACAAAGGAAGAAACAGGTCGCCTTGGGCGACCCCCTTCGACCCTCCGGACTCGCAACGAGCGCATTATACGGGACGCCGCGAGCGTGGACAAACGAGTTCCTACCGCCAATGGAGCAGATCTCACAGACCACCGGCCTGGAGCACGAAGGGCATCGACTTGACCAGTTCCTCGTCGGACTGGCCGCCAACGTCTCACGCGCGGAAGTCCAGCGCCAGATCCGCGCCGGGCTTGTGTTCGTGGATGCCCGCGCAGCGCTCCAGCCGTCGCGCCGCCTGCGACGCGGAGAAACCGTGACCTGGCGCCCGAGGGCTGAGGTCGGACTGGTCCCGCGGGCCCTACAGCTTGACATCGTCTACGAAGACAGCGACCTCCTGGCGGTGAACAAGCCAGCCGGCCTCATCGTGCATCCCGGCGCCGGGACCTCAGGCACAACGACGCTCGTGGAGGCGCTCCTCGCAACGAGGGCTCTGCCAGAGTCCGATGACCCGGCCCGGCCGGGAGTCGTCCACCGGATCGACAAGGAGACGACGGGCATTCTGGCTGTCGCGACGTCGGCGCTCGGCCTCGAATCCCTCAAGCGACAGTTCGCCCTCCGCACGGTCGAGAAGAGCTACCTGGCATGGGTCGCCGGCGCATTCGACGAGACCGAGGGACGGATCGAGATGCCCGTGGGGCGCGACCCGCACGCTCCGCGGCGCATGGCTGTCCGTTCCGATGGTCGCAGCGCCGAGACCGAGTTTCGCGTCCTCGCGCACCGGCACGGCCGCACGCTCTTGCTCGTGCGCCCGCACACAGGCAGGACGCATCAGATCCGCGTTCACCTGAAGTACATCGGTCATCCCGTCGTCGGAGACACCCTCTACGGCGGCCCGCCGGCGCCGCGCCTCCTGCTGCACGCGTGGAAGCTGACCGTGATCCATCCGAGAACCGGGGCGCCTCTCACGTTCGAGGCGCCGCCGCCGCCCGCCGAGTTCTCTCCCGCCGACTACCGCGACGCTCTGCCGAGAGATACGGCGGCCAACAGGTAGTCGACCCCCGCGACGTACGTCAGCGCGATGGCTGCGTAGAACAGCTCCGTCCCACCCGGCCAGCGCACGAGCAGGAAGAACAGAGCGAAGAACGAGACGAGCGACGCCGCCTTGCCGACGAGCCGCGCCGCCTGCACTTGACGATGTCGCAGGTGCAAGACGACGGCCCCTAGCCCGAGCCCGATCTGCGGGGCGAGAAACACGACGTACGCCCAACTCGAGAGATCACCGACGACCATGAGCGAGGACAGAAGCGAGACATAGAGCGCCTTGTCGACGATCGGGTCGAGCGCCTTCCCGAGCGGCGTCACTTCCCCACGCGCGCGCGCCACGATGCCGTCGACGATGTCGCCGAGGCAGACGACAACGAACAAGACGGCGGCAGCCGTGCGCTGTCCGGAGAAGAAAAGCACGATGACGGGCGCGATGAGCGCGCCTCGGGCGAGCGTGATCAGATTCGCGACGGACATGGCGCGCGATGATAAGCGTGCGTACTGCCCTGCACAAGGGCCCTTGAAGACGTTTGCCGAACCTCGCATAATGCGGCGCATTCAGGTTCTCGAGAACGAGTCTTCAGGAGAGGGTGAGGTGCGCATGAAACGACGTGTCATCATCATGGGGGCCGCCGGCCGCGACTTCCACAACTTCAACGTCCACTTCCGCAACAACCAGGACTACGAGGTGATCGCGTTCACGGCCACGCAGATTCCCGACATTGCCGGGCGCACGTACCCGGGCGAGCTGGCCGGCAAGCTCTATCCGCGCGGGATTCCGATCCATCCCGAGAGCGAGCTGTTGTCCTTGATCAGGGAGAAGAAGGCGGATCTCGTCGTCTTCAGCTACAGCGACGTCTCCAACCAGTACGTGATGGAACGCTCGGCGGACGTGAATGCCGCCGGCGCGGACTTCATGCTCCTCGGCCCGGCCTCGACGATGGTCAAGTCGACGAAGCCGGTCGTGTCGATCACCGCGGTCCGCACAGGCTCGGGCAAGAGCCAGACGACGCGCCGCGTGTGCGAGATCCTGAAGGCCAAAGGCAAGAAGCTAGCCGTCATCCGCCACCCGATGCCCTACGGAAACCTCGTCGACCAGGAAGTTCAGCGATTCGAGACGTACGCCGACCTCGACAAACATCACTGCACGATCGAGGAGCGCGAGGAGTACGAGCCGCACATCGACAATGGCACCGTCGTCTACGCCGGCGTCGACTACGAGAAGATCCTGCGCGCAGCGGAGAAGGAGGCCGACGTTATCATCTGGGACGGCGGCAACAACGACTTCTCGTTCTACCAGCCCGACCTATCGATCGTCGTCGTCGACCCGCATCGCGCCGGGCATGAGCTCCTTTACTACCCGAGCGGCGTCAACGTCCGCATGGCCGATATCATCATCATCAACAAGGTCGATACGGCCTCGCTCGAAGACATCCACTTCGTCCGCGAGAACGTCCACGGCATGAACCCGCGGGCAATCGTCATCGAGGCGGCGTCGCCTATTCAGGTCGATGATCCGACCATCATTCGCGGCAAGCGTGTCCTGGTCATCGAAGACGGCCCGACCTTGACGCACGGCGGGATGGAGTACGGGGCCGGCGTGATCGCCGCTCAGCGATTCGGCGCCGCGGAGTTGGTCGACCCCCGCCCGTACACGGTCGATTCGATCACCGCGACGTTCCACAAGTACCCCGACATCGGCCCATTGCTCCCGGCGATGGGGTACGGCGAGAAGCAGGTCAAGGACCTGCAGAAGACGGTGGATCAGGCCGAGTGCGACGCCATCATCATCGGGACGCCGATCGATCTTGGCCGGCTCCTGAAGTTCAAGGTCCCGACGACGCGCGTGCGCTACGACCTCCAGGAGATCGGGCAGCCGAATCTCGAGCAGGCGTTCAAGACGCTCCTGCCGAAGCTATAGCGAGATTCCCGCGGACAACGGACTGCGGCCCCGGCCGACGCAAGTCGGCCGGGGCCGCAGCTTGTCCCGACGGTTTGACCGTGCGCAGCGCGA
>JBFYRA010000042.1:0-7571 GCA_041302485.1 Candidatus Bipolaricaulota bacterium | reverse complement strand
GCGTGCGCCGCGGCGTGCAAGGAGTCGCGTGTTATGCCCCTCGCCGCTGCTCCATCTCGCCGCCCTAGCGCGCACGCCGAAGCCGACTGAACCTTCTGCCCAGCACGAGGCACACACCTTCGAGAGCGGCACAAGCCCGCTCAACGTCGCGGAAAGCTGGACAGCGTGCGGGCCTGGCTTCCGATAGAGAGGGTGATCACGGTGAGAAACGAATCACTGCCTGCCGGGTGGACGGTGCGCCCGGCACGGATGGACGACGCGGGTTGCGTACTCGAGATGCTCGATGCGCGCTGGAAGATGCCCTACGGCGACGTCGCGCCCTCACTCCAGCGCATCGAGGCGAGCTGGACGTCGCCGCGCTTCAACCTCGCGGCCGACACGTGCCTCGTGCTGGATGAGACGCGAACCGCGGCCGGAATAGCCAGCGTCATGAATCCTGGGGAGCCATACTCCGAGTTCGTTCCGTCCGTGGTCGTGCATCCACGCTACGCGGACAGGGACGGACTCTGGGACGCGCTCACCAGCTGGGGCCTCGAGCGGGCGCAGGAGCTCGTCTCTCTTGCGGCTGACAGGCAGCGTGTCATCGCAGCCTGCCGTACGTCCGCACTGGACACGGCGCGACGTGACGCGCTCGAACGCGCGGGCTTCGGAGGGGTGCGCGTCGCGAATCGCATGCGCATCGATCTCGTTGCTCCGTTCACGAACGCCTCGTGGCCTGACGACATCTCGACCCGCAACGCGGACGTCGACGGGGACCTCGAAGCGATTGCCCGCCTCTACCTCGAGACGTGGCGCGAGCAGCGTGGCTCGTTCGACATGCCCCTTGAGGTCGCGGTCGCCGGCTTCCGCGAGGACATCGCGCACGAGGGCGCTTCATTCGATCCCACGCTCTGGTTTCTCGCTGTCGATGGTGAGGCGCTGGCTGGGTTCGCCCTCTGCAAGTCGAACGTGGCCGGCGACACAAAGCACGGCTACGTGGGCGCGCTCGGCGTGAGCGTGACCTATCGCCAGCGCGGCATCGCCTCGGCTCTCCTTCGGCATGCATTCGCCGAGTTCGGCCGTCGCGGCCATCAGGCCGTGGAACTCGATGTGGACACCGAGAACGCGACAGGAGCTCTCGGTGTCTACGAGCGCGTCGGGATGCGCGTCGTCCGGCAGTCCATAGCCTACGAGAAGGAGTTGCGCCCTGCGAGCTAGCTGCTCCGCAGCCAACCACACCGTGGCCGTCTCCGCAAGGTCTCGTCTGCTCGCGGAGGTCAGCGCTCAGGTACTTGAAGCCCAGAGGTTCGGCGAGGACGACGCGAGCGTCTGCCCTTGGCACATCGTCTGAAGTAGGTGCACGGCGGACGCCGCGTTCGCGCCAGACGAGAACCCGGCGAAGAGGCCATCCTCTCGCGCCGGTCGCCGCGCCACCTCGATGGCGTCGCGACCCGAGACGCTACGGAGACGGTGATCCCGATAATCCGCGCATGATTCCGCGTGCGTTGAACAGAGAGCCCATGCCGTGGCCCGCCGGATGGTCGGACCGTGCCCCGCAGATCGGTGACGCAGACGGCGTCGTCGAGATGCTGAACGCGCGGTCGCGGCAACTCTACGGCGGGAACCAATCGACACGCGCGAGCGTCGAGTCCTGGTGGGGAAAGCCAGGACTGCGCCTTGAGCGCGATCTGCGTCTTGTGCTCGACTCGGACAGCACAGTGGCAGGGCTCGCGTTCATCGACACAGACGGGGAACCGTACGCGCGCGTCGGATGCTCCGCCGCCGTCCACCCACGGCACGAGGACGGTGACATCCTCTTGGACTGGCTCTACAGCTGGAGCCTCCGTCGCGCGGCCGAAATCGTGCCTCTGGCAGCTCCGGGGATCCGCGTCGTCGCGACCTCGAGCGCGCTTCCGCAGGACAAGCCTCGCTGTGCAGCGCTTGAGCGCGCCGACTTTGCGCCCGTTCGGGTCGAGAATCACATGCGCATCGACCTTGACTCCGCCGCGCCTACCGCGCAATGGCCGGACGGCATCTCCATCCGCAGCGCCAACCTCGACGTGGACATCGACGGCATTGTGTCTCTCTACCTCGCGGCGTGGCGCGATCACTGGGGCTTCGTTGCGCGGCCGCGCGACGAACTCCTCACGACCTTTGTGAGCGAGATCGAGGGCCGCTGCGGTCCGATCGACCCCACGTTGTGGTTCCTCGCCATCGCGGGGGAGGAGATCGTCGGCATGTCGCTCTGCATCGCGGGGCTGCAGGATGACCCAACAGGCGGCTACATCTATCAGCTTGGCGTGCGACCGGCGTGGCGCCGACGCGGTATCGCGCTCGCCCTGCTCTACCACACGTTCGCCCAGTTCCGCCGACGCGGGTACGCGGCCGTCGAGCTCGATGTCGATTCCCAAAGCCTGACCGGCGCTTTGCGCGTCTACGAGCGCGCCGGCATGCACGTCGTTCGACAGTCGATCGACTACGAGAAGGAGCTGCGCCCGGGCATCGACGTCGCGACCCGCGAGCTGCTGGCGGACGGTGTCTCGAAGGAGTCTGCATGAACAGAGAAGCGATCCAGTCCATCGTCGGCAGCGACTTCAAGATCCCGGCCGGAGCGGACCTCATCCGCCTCACCGCAGAACTCCTTCCGCTCCTGGGCTCGACCGACTCGCACCTGCGAGAAGGTGCGCTCGAGATCCTCTGGCACTGGGGAGAGGCAGGCCAGTACAGCGACGCGGAGCTACGCGACATCGGCGAGCGAATGGCCTCGAACATCTCGCTTGCGCTTGGCGAGTCGGGCACCGACACCGTGTTCCTGCGTTCGTTCTCCGCTCTCATCCTCGAGATGGTCATCCAGACAGACGACGTTCGTAACCTAGGAGCCGGCGCGGGCCGAGAGCCCTTTCTCTCCCGTGACGAAGCCCTCGAGTGGTTCGAAGCAGCGTTGGCTGCGTTCGCTGGCGAAGAAGACGGGCGCGGATTCGTCGACGGGCGCGGTTGGGCCCACGCCATCGCGCACAAGGCCGACCTTCTCGGGACTCTCGCGCGAGGCCGGCATCTCGATGCGCCGCGCCTCGAGAGAGTCCTGGCGGCGATCACTGAGAGGCTCGCCCGCCCGGCGGAGATCATCCTCGCGTTCGAAGAAGAGTACCGGCTCGTTCGCGCCGCCGTTCACGTCCTGTTGCGCAACGAAGTGCAGAGCGAGTTCCTCCACACCTGGATCGAGCAGCTGTCACGCATGCCGGATGGACGCGGGTGGGGCGCCACGCTCGGACTCCACGAGTGCGACCAGGCGGCGAATCGCGCCAGAGTGAACGTTCGCAGCTTCCTGCGCAGTCTCTACTTCGTCCTCCTCTGGGGCATGCGCGGCCCCGGCGACGCCGCGGAGCACGACAACCCTCTCCACGCCTACTACAATCGGCCCATCGACGCGCGCAGCGCACTGCTCGTCGACATCGAGCAGGCGCTCCGCGGCATGAACCGGCCGATGTACAAGGACAAGGAGAGTCCGTGAACGCTCGCATCACCGTCATCAAGCGCTCTCTCAACCGCGACATCTTCGAGCGCCACCTGCCGGACACTCTCGCCCGTGCGGTGCCGTGTCCCGACTTCGAGGAGGGGCAGACCTTCCTCGTTCGCGGCGACCATCCGGTCAGGCCTCAAGGGTTCTGCGACTACGCGTGGATGACCCTTGAGCGCCTCGTCGCACGGGCCTGTGCCGGCGAAGCACTCATGATGGGAACAGCGTTTCCGTGTTGCGCCGATGGGCTCCGGCCCGTGACGTTCCACATCGAGTCCGTCGCAGATGGCTAGCAGACGCGAATGCGAATCCTCGGCGCTGTCGGCAAGAACGGCTCAGGCAAAGACGAGATCCTTCGGTACTTGAGGGATCGCTACGCCGTCCCGTACGTCGCCACCGGCGACATCGTGCGCTCGCTCGCCAAGGATGAGGGCATGGAGCCGACACGTGAGAATCTCGGCGCCATCTCGGCCCGCGTCTTCGCCGAACGCGGACCCGGCTGCTTCGTCCGTCTCGCCGCCGAGAAGATCGCCGCAAACGGTTGGCCCGTGGCCGGCATCAGCGGCATTCGCTCGGCCGACGACGTCCGCCTGCTCAGAGAACTCTACGCCCGCGATTTCATCCTCGTGCACGTCGTTGTCAGCAGCGACGACGTCCGCTTCGAGCGTATGAAGCAGCGCGCCGAGGCGCGCGATCCTATCCATGCCGAGCACTTCCGCGAGCTCGACCGGCGCGAGGAAGAGCTGTTCCACCTCTCAGGCGCCGTCGGCTCCGCCGATCACACGCTGCACAACGACGGTACGCTCAGCGATCTCCACACCGCGATCGATCGGCTTGTTGAACGGGCGGCGCTGCTCATGCCTTCAGGGTGAGTGCTCCCGCTAGGCGGCGCTCTTTCCGCCCGCAGAGCACGCGGGCCGCTTTCGCCAGCGGAACCGCAGCCGCAGGCTCTTCGGCCCGCACGTGCGCACGCAGTCGCCGCACAGGTAGCAGTCCGCCGAGCGGATCTTGCCGCCGTCGCACGTCACCGCCGGACACTTCGTCGTGCAGGCGCCGCACGAGGTGCAGCTCGAGTCGGACTCAAGACGGAAGAGACTGACACGCGACACGAGCGACAGGAGGGCGCCAAGCGGGCAGAGGACCTCGCAGAACGGGCGCCAGGTGAACACGGAGAGCACGACAAACGCCGCAGAGAGCCCGTAGGTGAGCGGCGTCCCACCGAGCGCGAAGAACGCCTTGAACGGCGTCATCTCTTTGAGGATCTCCGTCCACGTCACCAGCGCGTGGATCGCGAGGTAGGCGAGCACGGCGTACTTGAGGAGACTAAGGACTCTCCTCACGCGCGGCGGAATCCTCGGCGCCCACTTGCGGACGTGCAAGAGCTCTTGGAGCGCCCCGTACGGGCAGACGTAGCCGCAATAGACGCGGCCGGCAAAGAGTGTGAGGACAATGGGAAGCAAGACGAGGAGCAGGTAGGCCGTGTTCCACTTGATGAACACGTTCTGGACGCTGCACAGCGGACACAAGAGCCCGGCGAGGTAGAAACCGGCCACGCCAACCGAGACGAGCAGCACGAGCTTGCGGTAGCGGAAGCCGTAGACGGCGACGACGCCGAGAGCGAGTCCGGACAGTCCGGCCATGACCGCGAGCTTGATGATCTGATTCGTCCCGAAGTAGCCGCGTCCCGCGCCGTGTCCTTCGCCGGAGTCCTGACCCGATCCCGAACCCTGACCCAGTCCGAGACCTTGGCCGCCTTGGCCCTTGCCGAGACCTTGCCCCTGACCCAGACCCTGATGTTCTCCGGCAGTCTGCGCCACCGCCTGGAACCCGCTCGAGACAGCCAACACGGCAGCGAAAAGCATCATGGAAACGACAGCAAGCGTGCCTGTGACGCGCAGCGTCCTTCTCACAGAATCTCGACCTCCCTCAGGACTCCCCCCTGGAGCGGCGTCAAGCCGACCGCCGATCCGCCGCGGGCAGGATATCCCGACAGGGGGGGTGTTCGCAATCGCGGGCGCACCGGAGGGTCAGCCGTCAAAGCCTTTCTGGATCATGATGCGCAGGATCGTGCGGTCGGTCTCGATCATCCCTTGGGTGCACAACTGGCCGACGTTGCGCATCGTCTCTTCGGGAGAGTCGGCCACGATGCCGTCCGTGCATTTCACGTCGAGCCCGTGCAGAGCGAACAGCGCCGACTGGACTGCCGTCCCCGCGGCCGTTGCAAGCTTCAGCGAGCAGCCGGCCTTGGCGCCGTCGCAGATGACGCCGGCGAGATCGCCGATCACGTTCTTGATCGCCCCCGCGATGTGGCAGTGATTGCCTCCCATGAGGTAGGTGACACCACCCGTCGCGCCGGCACCCGCAGCGATCGAGCAACCGCAGATCGCGGAGAGCCTTCCCGTGTGCGCCTTGATGTGCGCCGTGATCACGTGGCTCAGCGCGATGGCACGCAAGACACAGTCCTCATCGTCGCACACGACGTAGTCCTTCACCGCCCAGATCGGCAAGATGGCTGTCAGTCCGTGGTTGCCGGAGCCGGCCGAGCTCATCGCCGGCATCTTCACCCCGGCCATGCGGGCGTCCGACGCCGCCGACGTGAGGATCCGCGCCGCGAGGACCATGTCCTTCTTCAGGAGTCCCTCGCGTGCGAGGCGCTCCAGCGTCTGCCCGACGCCAAGCCCGGGGCCGACGGTGAGCCCGTACTCGGCGAGCCTCACGTTGTACTCAACGCCCTCGCGCAGGAACGCGAGATCATCGGCGTCCAGCTCGTCGAGAAGGCTGATGAGCTGCGGTAGAGAGAGCTCGACAAGCCACTCTTCCAGCGCGTGCAGGCTGTCTTGGCACTTCGACGTCCGGCAGAGCAGCGGATGCTCCTCGACCGACCGGCCGTCAAGCGAGAGAGAGACGATATTGTCGTGCACGTCCTCGATGACTGCCTCCGCGGACCGGGTCGACGATTGGAGGCGAACGCGGATGTAGATGCCGCACCTTCCCTCCAGCACGTGGACCCGGACGCCCTTTTTCGCCACGAGCGCTTTCGACGCCTTGACGGTCTCGCGGGTGATCGGGGCAAGGACCTCAAGCCGGAGGCGTGGGTCGCCGCCGAGCGCTCCGAGCGCGACGGAGAGGTCGATGCCGCACTCGCCCTCGGTGCCGGGGATGGTGACGGCCAAGCCGTTCTTGTAGATGTTCGGATCGACCCACAGCTCGATGGCGTCGATCGTTCGTTCGGGCAGGAGCGACGCCGCGGCGGCTGCCGCCAACGCGACGGCCGTCGGCTCGGTGCAGCCAAGGGCCGGAGCGACTTCCATCCGCAGGATGTCCTTGATCGAGTAGCCCACGCTTCTCCTTCATGGCGGAGCCCCGGTCCGCGGGGGCTCCAGCGCGGGGAGACTAGCGGAGGGCCAACCTCACCGCAAGCAGCCAGCTGCGGGCCCGACTATCGCACGCTGGAATAGCGCGTCGGTTGGAGAATGGAGTTCGTGATCGTGGCAACGATCGGGCCGTCCTTCTCCGTCTCCGCCCGCGCCGCAATCCACGCCGGATCGTTCATGAACGCTGTCCACTTCTTCTCGCGCTCGGCGAGGCTCTCCCACTCGATCAAGTACGTAAGCGTCTGGTTCGACTCGCCGATCGCCGTCGTCCAGAACCCAGCCTGGCGGATGCCGTGCTTCTCCCAGAACCCGAGCGTGATGGTCTCAAAGCGCTCGTGCAGTGCAGACAGCTTCCCGGGCACGCACTCGTAGATACGCAACTCGTAGATCATCTCTCCCCCTCCCTCGCACAGCAGCTCCCGAAGAGTAGCCCGGCTCACGATGCTCTGCCAAGGCAGGCGATGCCGCCCGCGAACGCGTCCGGGCCGTTCGTCCGACTGGCCGGAGATGCCGCGGAGCGAGTAGGCTGCGACGGCGCCCGACGAGGTCGCCGATGGCGGAGGCGCAAGATGACAATGACTCGAATGCGTGCGCACTGGGGGCTGCAGAGCCTGCTCGTCTGCCTCGTGCTGGTGAGCGCGGTTGTCTCGGCGCAGTCCGAGAGCACGGCGGAGATCGGCTACGACGACGGAACAGCGGAG
>JBFYRA010000099.1:0-3058 GCA_041302485.1 Candidatus Bipolaricaulota bacterium | reverse complement strand
ACTCGCACGCCACTTCCGTCGTAGAACTTCACCTTGACCGAAGCGGAGTAGAGATGGAAGTCGCTCAGATTCCTGAGATCGCCGACGGCACGCGGTGGATAGCCTGCCGAGAACGTGACGTTGCTCAGCTCGATGACCTGCGTGACGAGGACCGGGCGCTGAGTCGTCGCCTTGACCCCGCGATCGTCGGTGACGGTTAGTGAGACGTCGTAGGTGCCTGGTTCAGCGTAGCGGTGCGTCATCCATCCGTAGTAGTCGTCGGCCGTCGTCCCGTCTCCGAAGTCCCAGCGGAAGAAGACGAGCGCGTGCCCGTCGGATGTCTGGGATGTCGAAGCGAACTGCACGTCGAGGTCGTTCCTCGCTCCGTCGGGGCACGCCGTGAACCCGGCGATCGGCGGCAGGAAAGGGCCCGTGCACCCGGCGGCGAACAGGAGGAGAAGAAGTACGGGAACTGCGAACCGCACGCGCTGCGTCATGAGACTCACCTCGCGAGGGAATCTAGCGCAGGACGCCCGACTAGGCAACTTCCCGTTCGCGGCAGCGATTCCGAGCGTCCGAACGCCTCTGGCGCACAGCCTCGTAGAGCAGGACGGCCGCAGCAACGGATACGTTGAGCGAGTCGTTCCTCCCGAGCATGGGAATCCGGACGCGCAGGTCGGCCTCCCGCCTCCACACATCGGAAACCCCGGTATCCTCCGCCCCCACAACAATGGCCAGCGGGCCGGTCAGGTCGGCATCCGTGTACTCAAGTTCCGCGGTGGGCTCTGCCGTCGCGATGCGGACCTGGTGTCGGCGCAGCCAGTCGATCGCCACCTCCGACGGGGATGTCGCGATCGGCAGGTAGAAGACCGTTCCGACACTCGCCCGAACCAGGTTCGGATTCCCGAGGTCAGGCTCGCCGCAGACGACGACCGCGTCGAGGCCGGCAGCGTCCGCCGTCCGCAAGAGCGCGCCGAGGTTCCCAGGCTTCTCGACGCTTTCCGCGACGAGCACGAGCGGGAGGTTCGGGAGAAGAAGCTCGTCGAGCCGCCTCCCCGCGATGGGGCCCACGGCGACGACGCCATCGGGATGTTCGCGATACGTAATCTTGGCGGACACGGCCGCCGTGCACGAGAAGACCGCTGCGCCCTTCCGCTCGGCGTCGCGAACGAGCGCCCGAGCCACGGGATCGGCCTGTTCGGGGCAGATGTAGACTTCTCTCGGTGTCCAGCCGCTTGCGAGCGCGCGCTCGATTTCTCTCGCGCCTTCGACCGCCGTGAGGCCGGTCTCTCGTCGTGCAGAGGCGTCACGGAGCAAGCGGACGACGGACTTGATGCGCTCGTTCTGCAGACTGCGAATCTCCTCGGTCATGTCTCGTCCCGCAGCGTAGTCGAGCCGCCTGCGGCGCGCAACGCGCTCGTTCGCGAGGGCTCGCACCCGGCACTTCGTGCCCTTGCCCCCTGGCGCAGAGCCACCCTGCTCGGATAAGCTCGCGCTGGAAGGACGAATCCCATGCACGAGACGGCTGCTGCAGGCGAATGGATCAAGATCTGGCTCTCGCCGATCGCTCAGTTCCTATTTGACGTCGCGTTCGCCGTCCTCTTCCTCGCAGCGATCCAGCTCCTGAGCCGCGGCCTGCGGCGACTGCGAAGACCCCGCTCGGCATCGTAGTCCGACAGCCTAAGGGGACAACTCCTCGGTGCGCACGAGCAGCCGATAGGGGGCCTCCGCGGCTCCGCCGTAAAGTTCCACCTTGACGACGTACGCTCCGGGGGCGAGTTCGCGCTCGATCCGACTCCAAAGCCCTGTCCCTCCATCGTCATCGCAGGCGATCGTCTCGCCCGCGCTGTCGAGCAGGCACAGGATCGTGTCTGTTTCTCCCTCGCCATTGGTTTCGGCGATCACCATGGATGTTGACGTGAGCACGAATCGGAAGCAGTCGGGGTCGCCGGCGACCAGCGTGCCGCTCACCTCGGTCGGCAGGAGGATGGCGTTCGCGGACGCCGCGCCGTTGTTCGGCTCTTCTTCCGTCGCCTGCGCCGGGCACGCGACGGCCTCGATCGCGAGCGTGTAGTCAAACTGGTCTCTCTCATCCGCTGCCAAGACCAGCACCTCATAGCGTCCCGGTTCGAGCCGTTGAAAGAGACGGCTCCACGATCCGTCTCCGCCTTCGTCATCCTCTACGGCATCCTCCTCGTTCGCGACGTTGTAGAGCGCGATCACGCTGTCGCCGCCCGAGGCGCCGCTCGTCTCGATCCGCACGCAGACCGGCGACGCGACGGTGAAGCGGAACGCGTCGATGTCGTCCGCTCCGAGGAATTCCGTCACTGCAAGGCGGCCCTGCGGCGGGAGCTCCCCAAGCGGCGTCCCGGTTCCGGGGTCGTTCGGCTCGCTGTCACTCACCGTCATCGGCGTGACGACGACGCGGTACGCTTCAATCAGCTCGTTGTCGGCGTACTCGTGGACGCGCACTGTGTAGCGTCCCGGCGCGGGATCGGCCACGTAGAGGCGACTCCACGATCCCTCTCCCCAGTCGTCACTGCGCGACACCGGGACAGGGCGGCCGTCGTCTCCGCTCGGTGCGTAGAGGACGACGAGCGTGTCGCCCGACGGACACGATGCGTCGATGCGCAGGACTCTCACGCTGCCGTTCGGAAGGGTGTCGGAGAAGCTCTGTGGAACGTCGAACGAGAAGAAGTCCACGTCGCCGGCGGGATCGATCGACGCGAAGATTGTCAATGGCTCGGTCTGGACGACGCCAAGAGCTGTCGCTTCAGCCAGTCCATCATTCGTCTCCGCTTCAAGCGCCGTGCTCACGAGGAAGACGTACGCCTCCCGTCCCAAGTCGGAGGGCTGCACGCGGACTCGGTATTCGCCGGGCCCGAGATTCCGCGTCAGCGAGTCGGTGCCCGACCCCACCGGGTGCATGTCGCCCGAGTAGAGGACGATCTGCCACGAGACGATGGACTCGACCGCCAGGCGCACCGCCTGCGGCGCGTCGGCGGCGATGCTGAAGCTGTACCAATCGATGTCCCCGTTGTATCCGGATCTCGCCTCGACCCCGAGCGTCGTTGAGGCG
>JBFYRA010000161.1:0-9143 GCA_041302485.1 Candidatus Bipolaricaulota bacterium | reverse complement strand
CATCGGGCGATCGACATGGGATGGCTCAAGACGGCGGGACAACTGCGCGAGCTGTGGCCAGAGCTCTTCCTCGATCCCACACTGCGCGAGCGCGTGCCGGAATGGGGCGCGCTGTTCGCTCGGCTCGCCTTGTGATGCCCGACGGCGTCTCGCCGGCTTGGCGGCCGATTAAGCGCGGATGACGTCTTCGACCCAGCGAAAGTAGCGAGCGAGGGTCTCGGCGTTCGGCAGCTGATGCCCCGCCTCATCATCGATGGCGAAAGTCACGTCCGCGCCGGCATTGCGGAGGGCGGCGACCATGCGCTCCGCGCCGGCGAACGGCGTGCTGTTGTCCTTTCTGCCGTGGAAGGCGAACACGGGCGTGGCTCGAAAGACCTTTGCGTACTCCGGCTGAGTGAAGTCGGGGTGCGTCTCGCCTTCGAGGAGCGCTGTAGGAGGCGTGCAGAAGACGGCGACGGCGCGGTAGCGACCCGGGTCCTCGTAGTACGTGCGCAGAGCGCCGTAGGCTCCCATGGAGAAACCCATGAGGAGGATTCGGTCTTGCTGCACGGCATAGGCCGCGCACATCGACGCCACCGCCTCAGCGACATCTTCCTGCGCGCGTCCCTGAGTGAACGAGCTGGACGCTCCGCGTCCGAACGGCGCGGCGACGAGCAACCGCTGGGGAAAACCCGCGGGGCCCATGCTCCACAGATACTGGAGATCATCGACGCCGCTTCCGTGAAACGTGACGCAGAGAGGCCAGCGCTCGTCCGAGTAGTCCTTTGGGACGAGAACGGAGAATGGCTGGAGCGTGCCATCGATCCGAGAACGAAAGGCGCGGCGGAAGATGCCGCGCCGTGAGGCGACGGGGTTCTGTCCCTCGTCCGCGAGACGCAGATCGGCATGAAGGCGCTCGAGTCCCTGTCGTTCGGGGCCCGCTGTGCGTGCGGGCGCAAGAGTGGACAGCCGCCCGTTGAGGTCCTCGGCCTCAAAGGTGAGCGTCGCCGCGTCGTGGTCGGGCAGTCTCGCCGCCGCTGCCCGGATGCGCTGAGAAAGCAAGTCCTTATCCTGCGGCGGGAGGATGGACAGCCCTTGCTCCGCCTCGACAGCCGATTTCGCGGACCGCCATTGGATCCGGTAGCCGCCGGGCGCCAGGGGAGGGGTGTCGACATCCCACGTCCATCGGGTGAGTCCCGATCCAGCCCGCAGAGGGAACCGGTCGAGTGCGACAAGATCGCCCTCGCCCGTGCGCAGGCGTGCCGACAGACGATCCTCGAAGGGCTCGGACGCGCAAACAGCCACTGCGGCGCGCAGCGTCTCTCCTTGTGCGATGCGGCCGTTGGCGACCACGGCGATCTGATGACCCTGACGGACCATCGGCTCCTCGAACGACAATCGGATCGACGAGCGACCGACCTGCTCGCCGCCCTCCATCGGAAGGAGGCCGAAGACGTCCGCATCATGCTCGCCCCGCGCCTTGACGAGGAGGATGTTGAGCCCCACGGCGTCAGACAACCAGGGGTGATAAGGATGCAGCTCAGTCCACGGGATGGCCACCTCCAGTCGCCCTACGCCCTGGAAGGCCGCCCCGGCGACCTCCACCGCACGCCCCAGAGGCAGGAGCTGTGATTTGCAGTCGTGCTCCCAAAGCACACGGCTTGCCCACTGGAACTCGGGCCGTTCCTGATACGAGAACCCGAGGAGATAGGAGTGCTCAGATGGGGAGGCGTCGGGCGTCGGCTCGGCGACCGTAACGATGAGTCCGTCGCCGAACTGGTACCCGCGGTCCCTCGCGGTCAGGCGCTCCGCCGGGAACTCGGCGCAGAGATAGAGGAACTCGGCGCCGTAGGCGAGGCGAAATCCCGTCGGCGGAAGGGGGGTCGAAGCGGATCCGTCTGGCAGATGGGGAAGGTCGATTCTCGGCAGGGCCTCCGTCTCGGGCTTCGGAAGGCCGTTAATGACAGGCTTCTGTGCTAAGAAGCTTGCCGTGAGGGAGCGGGATCGGCCAAGTTGGCTGAGCATGACTACCTCCTAGCGTAACAGTGCGATGTGATGATAGTCATGGAGGCCATTATGTCAAGGACGGCAGAGAGCGGCCTGCGACGCTGGGCAGGGCCGATCTGCACGAACAAAAGCGGGCCGTGGAGGCCCGCGATACCCCGATACCAGCCGGCGAGTGACGCACGACTCCCGATGCCCCGAGACGGCGATCTTCGACTGTCTCTCCACCAAGTCCACCGGGCGCGACGGGCATCACCTCCTCTTGCCCTAGGTTCGAACGATCGCCTTCTCGTTCGCTCACTACTCTAGGGACGGCGCAGGTCAAAGCAAGACCCAGAAGCGATTCTTCACAGTTTCCACACGAGCCGGGATCTGCCGTCGGTTCCTCGTCCGCTCCTCGGCCGCACGCGCGACCGGGACAGGGACACGTGGCGGCGTCGGCGAGGCCGATCGAGGTAAGATGGTCGACACTGGGGGGATCGACATGCGCAGGGAGTTTGCGATTCGGTGCGTTGCGGCCTGCCTGATTGCCGTTCTGGGCTTCGCCGGGGCGTCGTGGGGAGTGGGCCCGCGTTTTGGCGGCGCTGTCGGTGCATCCTACGCTGCTCTGCCCGTGCCGGCAAGCGATGTTTCGCTCGAGCTCTCGTTCGGGCTCGGGCTCATGGACGCCAGCTCTTGGACGGAGTACGCGCTCTTCCCCTACACCGTCGGCTCGCAGACGTTCGCCGTGTCCGTCGCTCAAGACTGGCTTGGCCTCAGCGCCGAGTACCGATTCAGCCTTGTCCCGCTCGGGATCACGCGGGCGGCGATCCTGGCTCGCGCGCGGCCGGGGTCGTGGGACATCTCGTGGGGCGACAGCGTCGTCTCCGCAGCGGCGGAAGGGGAAGCGCGCCTGACGGGGGACTCGTTCGCGTCTGCCTTGCGCACGGAGATCTGGGCGAAAGCCAGCGCAGGCGTGAGCCGAGCTGTCGGCTGCCTGGACAGCATCGGCCTCGGAGTGTCCGTCGAGGCCACGCTGAGCGCCCCGGGCGGCGGCAGACTCTGGCCGACACCGGCGCTGGTTGCCTCGGCGACGCTTGGCCGTTTCACGCTGAAGAGCGAAACGACGCTGTCCGTCGTTTCAGACTTACGGATTGCGGCGGAAACCATCTCGCTTGACGCGTCGTGGGGCGAAATCGGCCTCTCCGGCAGCGTCTGGTGCACGCTGTCCGGAGATGCGCTGGGCCCAAGCTTTGGAATCCGACTCGCGACGCAGTTCGGCGACGCGCCCGTCCAGGGGTTTCGGGTCGGCGGCGCGTGCGCCGGAGGTGTGTGCCACTAGTTGGCGCCCGCGCCGGTCGCGATCAGCCCATTGCCTGCGAGTTCATCGACAAGCGCGTTCCCGGCGGAACGCTCTCCGTCAGCCAGACTCCGCCGCCGATGACCGAGCCGCGGCCGATCGTGATGCGACCGAGGAGCGTCGCCCCGGCGTAGAGGATGACGTCGTCTTCGACAATCGGGTGGCGCGGCCGGCCCTTCAGCGGGTTTCCGTCGTGATCCATGGGGAAGCTGAGGGCGCCGAGCGTGACGCCCTGGTACATGCGCACGCGTCTGCCGACGATGGCGGTCTCCCCGATGACGATGCCGGTCCCGTGGTCGATGAAGAAGCTCTCGCCGATCTCGGCGCCGGGGTGAATGTCGATTCCTGTCTGGCTATGTGCCAGTTCCGTGATGATTCGCGGAACGAGGGGGACGCCGAGCCGATGGAGCTCTCGGGCGAGCCGGTAGTGGGTGACCGCCAGGAGTCCAGGATAGGTGGCGATCGTTTCCTCGATGCACGTCGCGGCGGGGTCGCCGTCGTAGGCGGCTTGGGCATCCGTCGCGAGAACGGCCTGGACCTTAGGGAGCCTTGCGAGGAACTCCGCAAGAATGTCGTCGGTCGCGTCGCGTGGGTAGCCGCCGGCGGCGGCTGCGAGCGAGAACCCCCGGTCGATCTGGTCGGGAAGGTGCTCGGCCGCGGTGCGGAGGGCCGCGAGAGCCTGATCGCAGAGTCCGCCTTCCGCAGGTCCGGGGAGACAGAAGTAACCGGGGAAGAGCGCGGAGCGGAGCGCGCGGACGATCTCGTCAAGCCCGACGCATGACGGCATTCGCTGCGCGCACGACGTGGGGAGAGCGTGCCCGGCGCTGGTGCGGGCGTCCATCGGTCGGCACAGCGCCTCGGCGAGGGTGCGAAGACGCGCTGGCGACGCGAGATTGAGCTGCGTCTGCTCGCTCACGATGACCACCCCTCGAACAGGCTCGTGCTGAGGTAGCGCTCGCTCGCGTCGGGTAGAACGACGACGATGAGCTTGCCTTCGTGCTCGGGGCTCCGTGCGAGCCGTGCTGCCACCGCCATCGCGGCGCCCGACGAGATCCCGCCCGCGATGCCCTCTTCGCGGTGGAGGCGTCGCGCGAACTCGATCGCCTCTTCGTCCGTTGCCGTCGCGATCTCGTCCACGAGATCGAGGTCAAGGACGTCGGGCTTGAATCCGGCGCCGATCCCCTGGATCTTGTGCGGCGCCGGCCGGGGCGCCTCGCCGGCGCGAAGCGCGGAGAGGACAGGTGAACGCTCCGGCTCGACGGCCACCGTCCAGATCGGCTTCCGCTCGACGAGCTTGATGTAGCGGCTCACGCCCGTGATGGTGCCTCCGGTCCCGACTCCCGACACGAGGACATCGATCGCGCCGTCGGTGTCTCGCCAGATCTCCGGCCCCGTCGTGCGGACGTGGATGTCCGGGTTGGCCGGATTCTTGAACTGCTGGGGCATGTAGTACTTCCCAGGTGCGGCGGCGGCCATCTCTTCGGCCCGCGCCACGGCGCCTCGCGTCCCGAGCGCTCCGTCGGTCAGCACGAGTCCGGCGCCGAACGCCTGGAGCATGCGGCGGCGCTCGATCGACATCGTCTCCGGCATCGTGAGGACAAGGGGATACCCGCGCGTCGCGCAGACAAAGGCCAGCGCGATGCCCGTGTTGCCGCTCGTGGCCTCGAGCACGGTGACGTCCCGCGAGCCGGGCACGAGAAGTCCGTCTCGTTCCGCTGCCCAGATCATCGCTGCGCCGATGCGGCACTTCACCGAGCCGGCCGGGTTTCGTCCCTCGATCTTGGCGACGACGGTCGCCCCCGAGCCCTGCACGACGCGACGGACGCGCACCAAGGGGGTGTGACCGATGGTGAGCGAGTTGTCCGCGTAGATCCTTCCCACGGCGCCTCCTCCCTTCGCTCGGGTCCTTCGCCAGTCGATGGGATGTACGCTGGGCCGTCGACCTTCTCGATGGCCATGATCCACGCGCAACGCGCGGACTCGCGCTCTGCGAGAGACGATGCGACGTCGGCTACGGCGCCGGGTTGACGGTGACGTTCTGCACGGCCGTGTCCGTCGCCCCGTCGTCGTCGGTCACGGTGAGCACAACGGTGAACGTCTGGGCATTGCTCTGCACCGTGAACTGATGCGCGAACGGGAACAAGCTGGCCGAGCTCGTCTGTCCGTCGCCGAAGTTCCACAGGTACGAGGCAATGGCTCCGTCAGGGTCGTCCGATGCCGACGCATCAAGAGCAACGTCGAGCGGCGTGACGCCAAGCGCTGGCAGTGCCGTGAAGCTGGCCACGGGACAGAGGTTGCCCACGAAGACACAGGATGCCAGCGCGAACAGAGCGAGCCCCACGAGCAACACCGCGACGAGTCGGTTCTTCATAGCGTCTCCCTGCCGTGGTCACGACTCCACAGCCATCGGGACCGAGTCTACAGCAACCCCGCCCGCGCTGTCTCCTCGAGCCGTCCGCGTGCTGTGGCTTCCGCCTGGAGGATCGACTCGGCCCGGGCGAGCCTAGGGCGACTTCCCCGCCGGCTTCGCCGTCTGGCCCTTGTCGAGAGGGATCGTCTGCGTCGCCGATACGGGCGTCACGCCCGCCGCCGCGACATAGTCCGAGATTCCGCGCAGGAGGCCCCTCGCGATCGACTCCTGGTATGCCGGATCGGACAACTTCGCCCGCTCCTCCGGCGTAGTGACGAAGCCGACGAGCGCTGATGCCGCGGGGATCGTCAGACGACTGAACGACGAACCTTGCGCCTTGACGCCCCGGTTCTTGGCCCCGGTAGCGGCGATCACGGCTTTCTGCACAGCGTCCGCGAACGTCCACGCTGCGTCCCCGGCCTTGTGCGTGCTGTCGACGAGCGTCTCGATCCCGAGCGCCGTCGGCTGCCCGAACGCGTTCACGTGGACGGCCAGGAAGAGCTGCGCGGCCTCGTCCGAAGCGACCGCGATGCGCTGCTCGTCGGACATCTCCGTGTCCGCGGCGCGCGTGAGGACGATCCTGACACCCGGGAACTCGCTCGCCAGGGACGCCATCTTGCTCGCCACCGCCAACGTCACGGCCTTCTCGAGCGCTCCCTCGGACGACGAACCGGCGTCGCTGCCCCCGTGCGCCGGGTCGACGACCACAATCACGGCTGGGGTCTTGCTCGACGGCGTCAGACCCTCGTGCCTCGGCCAGATCGCCTTGATTCCGAAGATGAGCAGAGCGATCACGGCGGCGGAGACAATGAGGACGACTGGCAATCTGCTGGTTGGACCGGCTGCTTTCTTCATGGGGCCACCGTAGCTCTTCCTGCTTGAGACGGACAAGTCGCAGGTCCCTCCGAACCTGTCCATGCGAGAGGCTTCTCCGGCGGTCGCCGGGCACCCGCCCGAGAGAGACATGATTCTGCTACCAGAAGGACGCGCGCCCACCGAAACGAACAGGCACACGTCGGCGCCAGCTCAGCAGGAGACCGATGGCCGTGAATCGGCGGCGCGGCTATTCTTGAGGCCCTGACGGAGATGGCCGATGCTCGTTGGAACGAACACCGTCGTGCGAACGGCGCCGAGACTGACTTGGAGGGGTTGTACGATCTGATCGCCGATGTGCGTACGATCGGCGACCACTGGCCGCTCGTGGCCGACCGATCAGGGCGACTCTATGGCTTCGTCAACTACTACCGCGCGTCGCACAGCTTCCCGGGGCTTGAGATCGGCTTTCGCATCTTCAGCCCCGAGGATCGCGGCAAGGGTTTCATGACGGAAGCTGTCGGGCTGTTCGTGGCCTACCTCTTTGCGGCAGAGCAGATCGAACGAGTCCAAGCCCTCGCTCACCCGGAGAACGTCGGGTCTCGCCGCGTGCTGGAGCGATGCGGCTTCTCGTTCGAGGGCATTCTGCGGCGCGCGCACTTCAACCGCGGAGAGTACACCGACCTCGCGATGTACTCGATTCTGCGAGCAGACGCACGACCTCTTGAGGAGTTGCTCGTAGCGGTTGACGGCTAGTCGGCAATGGAACGCCGGTCGCGCGCGTCACTCGATCTTCGAAAGACCTGTCGCGACGTCCCGTTGAGACCCGGCTCGGCGATCTCGGCAGGCAAGAAGCCCATTTTCTGGTAGAAGGCACGCGCGGACTCGCCGCCCGGAACGCCGGGGCCGAACGTAACCACAAGGACCTCCGCGCCCGGGGGAACCTCCGCCAGGGCTCGTTCGAGCAGGGCGCGTCCGAGTCCGGACCTTCGTTCGGCTTGCGTCACTGCCAGCCAGCCCACGCGGTAGACGGGCGGTCGCGGCGAGAGAAGAAGGCCGCCAAGCAGACGCGTTCCAGGCAAGCCGCCGCGGTCGCGGATGCAGAACGCGGTCCCGCGGGCGAAGTTGCGCAACAGGGCCCGCTGGAACACAGGGTCGCTGGCCATGGGGCCGAAGAGCGGCTCGACCTCCGCGGCCAAGTCAAGCCAAGGGCCGAAGTCGGCGCGTTGGGCCACGTGGGCTTCTGCGACTCGCTCAGCCACCTCTGCCATGTCTCCCCTCCGCGCTTTGCCGCGGCGTCCCGCGGTGTTCTCTCGTCATCGTAGCGGTCTCTTGATGTATTCCGGCGGAGATCGGTCGTTTCCTAGGAAGACATCGGTATCGACAGGCGGTGCCTCCCGCACTGCCTGCCTTCCGAGCGCGTTGCCGATGCTGGATCGAGCGGGCGCCGCCCCTGCGGGCTGTGCAGTGGTGACGCTGGGCGACCGTTGAGCTTCTCGAGCAGCCGCCATGCGCGGCTCCAGCTCTGCGGGAATTGAGATCCGGCTCTCCCGAGACGAGACACCTGTCCAGAGCAGGGCAGACAAACCGACGGGGCTGCGGGCGCGCCGGTCCTCTTGACGCCAGGATTCCCGCGCTACGCTCGGGCGGCATCTTCAGACGCACCAAGGAGGAAGACGATGAAGAGAGCGCTTTCTGTCGCGATGGTGACCGCCCTGACGCTCCTCACTTTCCTGTTCGTGGCACACGCGCAGGAAGTCGGCGCCTCGTCGATCCCGCAGAAGTTGGAACAGGAGATCACGGCCATGGAGACTGCGTTCGGCAGTGTCCAGAGCTTCATGGCGGAGCTGATCACGGAAGTCAAGACGAACATGTCGGACATCGAGACGTTCAACGCCAGAGTGAAGGATCTCGTCGACGTCGTCTCCGCCGTATCGGTGGAGATCAAGCAGGCCGAGGGCAAGATCATCGGGCTTCGAGCTGACGTCGATGCGCTTGGCGCTGGGCACGAGCAGCTCACGGCGCGCGTCGACGCGCTTGAGGGCGGGCTGACGGAGCTCGCGGCGTTCTGCGACCTGCTGAAGGCGCGTCTCGACGTGCAGGAGGCCGACCTCGGCCAGTTGCGCGGCGAGTTCGACGCCTTGGTGGACTCGTTCGGCGCCCACATGGCAGACTACACGGCGTTCAAGGACGATGTGGCGACGGAGATCGACGCGCTGGCGACGGGGTTCGCCACGTCATTCGACGGACTCCGCACGGAAATCTACGCGGGGATGGATGCGCTTCAGAGCGGACTCTACGGGGAGCTCGACGCCGTGCGCGCGAGACTCTCGGACAACCTCGTGACACTCGAATCGACGTTCACCGCCGACTACACGCTTCTGGAGTCGCGGTACGGGGAGTTGGCGATGCGCGTCAAGACGCTCGAGGACGAGGATGTGGGCTCGTTCAAGCGGAAGGTCCTCGATCTGGAGCGCTCGATGGCCGCGTTGGCGATCAAGGTCGACAACAACCGCGCCAAGCTGGAGGGATTCGACCAGGCCATCGCCTCCCTGTCCGAGGACATGGTGGCGACCAAGGACGGCATCCTCCAGGCGA
>JBFYRA010000160.1:0-11888 GCA_041302485.1 Candidatus Bipolaricaulota bacterium | reverse complement strand
ACGGTGTCGATGTGGCCGTTGAGGAGAACGGTGGGACCGGTGCCTCCGAGCGGCAGACGCGCGACGATGTTGGCGCGGTCGCCGATCGCGGGCACGAGTTCGGCCTCGATGCCGCGCTCGTGGAACCACTCGACGAGGAAGCGCCCAATCACGGCTTCGCGGCCGGGTGCCTGGCTGTGGCTCTCGATCGCAATCAGGTCCTGCGCCAGGCGCACGACTTCGTCGCGGTCGATGGTGATGCCCGTCACACTCGATGATCGGCCGCTCACTTCTTGCCGCCCGTGGGCGAGAGCTTCTGCATCTCGTCCTTGTCGAACGCTGCCTGCGCCATCTCGCGCAGCCGGAACTTCTGGATCTTGCCCGACTGCGTCATCGGCAATTCCTTCACGACGATGACGTAGCGCGGCACCTTGAAGTTCGCGATCTCTTTCGCGCAGTAGTCGACGACCTCCTGCGGCTCGATCTTCGTCCCCTCGCGCTGGATCACATACACGGCAGCCACTTCGCCCATCACCGGATCGGGCACGCCGATCACGGACACGTTCAGAATCTTCGGGTGCGTGAACAGGTATTCCTCGATCTCGGCCGGGTAGACGTTGAATCCGCCCGTGATGAGCATGTCTTTCTTGCGTCCGACAATCCGCACGTAGCCCTCGGCGTCCATCGTCGCGAGGTCGCCGGAATAGAGCCAGCCTTCCTTGTCGATGCACTCGGCCGTCCTGTCGGGCATCTTGTAGTAGCCCATCATGACGTTGTAGCCGCGGCAGGCGAGCTCGCCCGTTTCGCCTGTCCCTACAGACTTCCAGTCGTCGTCGGCAATCTTGACCTCGATGCCGTCGAGCGCGCGGCCGACGGTTTCGACGCGGCGCTCGATCGAGTCATCGAACCGCGTCATCGTGATCACGGGTGACGCCTCGGTGAGTCCGTAGGCGATCGACACGTTGCAGTGCATCTCGTTCATCGTGCCGCGCATGACTTCGACCGGACACGGCGCGCCGGCCATGATCCCCGTACGCAAGGTCGAGATCTGGTACTTCGAGCCGTCGGACTTGCCCTTGCGAACCTCTTCGAGCTCGAGCACGAACATCGTCGGCACGCCGTAGAGGACGGTGACGCCGAATCGCTCGACCAGCTCGAGCGCCTCGACCGGCTTGAACACGGCCATCGGCACGATCGACGCGCCCCACGTGATCGCGCCGGCAATCCCCATGACGCAGCCGAAGCAGTGGAAGAACGGGACCGCGAGCAGGAACACGTCTTTCTCGTTCGCGTGCAAGACCTCGGTGACCTGCTCGCCGTTGTGGCCGATGTTGTGGTGCGACAGCATCGCGCCCTTCGGATTCCCGGTTGTGCCCGAGGTGTAGAGGATGAAGACGTTGTCTTCGGGCTTGCACGCCTCTTCTCGCGCCTCGAGCTTGCCGTCGGCGAGGAGCTTCGTGCCGCGCGCGACGACATCGTTCCAGGCGTGCATGTCCTTGCCGGTCTTGCCGACGATGACCACGTGCTTCAGGTTCGGAAGCTTGTGTCGGATCTCGTCAATCATCGAGAGGTAGTCGATCCCGACGAACGAGTCGACGGCAAACAACGTCGTCGCTTCCGAGTTCCCGAGGATGTACTCGACTTCGTGAGTCTTGTAGCGCGTGTTCATCGGGACGACGACGGCGCCGATGCGGGCGATCGCGAAGTAGGCGATGACCCACTCGGGGTTGTTGGGCATCCACAGGCCGACCTTGTCGCCCTTGCCGACGCCGAGGTCGAGGAGTCCGCGCGCGAGGCGGCTCGCTTCCTGATCGAGCTCGCCGTAGGTGAACGATCTGCCGCTCGGATCGAGAATGGCCGGGCGCTTGGAAAACTTCTTCGTCGTGTCGCGAAGCACGGAGGACAGCGTTCTCATGAATCCACCTCGTCGTGTACGGGAGTCGGGTGCATTATCCGGGGCCCCGGTGAAGCCTGCAATCGCATCGCCTGTCGGCCGTCCTCGGAGCCATGTATGATCGTGGTTCGGCTGGAAGGAGGCACGATGAAGGGCAGCTTCGGGAAGTACCTCGACGTCGATCTTACGCGCGGCAAGTGGAGCGAATACGCGATCCCCAACGCCTGGCGCGAGCTCCTGCTTGGCGGCAAAGGCATCGCCGCGCGCCTGCTGCTCGAGGAGCTGCCGGAGCGGGTCGACCCGTTCGGCCCGGAGAACCTCCTCGTCTTCGCCACAGGCCCCTTCCAGGGCACGGGCGTGGCCGGCGGTGGCCGCCACGCCGTCCTCGCCGTATCTCCCAAGACCGGCGCGGTCGCCGACTCGTACGTCGGCGGCTACTTCGGCCACGAGCTCGGACGTTCGGGCTACGACGGCATCATCGTTCGCGGCCGAGCCCAGGAGCCGGTCATCCTCACGTTGCTCGACGGCAATCCCGAGATCGTTCCGGCCGGCGACCTCTGGGGTTGCGGCACGGGCGAGACGGAGACCGCGCTCGTCGAGCGCCATCCTCGCAGCCGCGTCTCGTCAATCGGCCCGGCCGGCGAGCGCCTTGTCTCGCAGGCGTGTCTCATCAGCGACCGCAACCGCGCGGCCGGACGCCCCGGACTCGGCGCCGTGATGGGGTCGAAGCTCCTGAAGGCCGTCGTCGTGCGCGGGCACCTCGACAAGCCACTCCACGACCCCGACCGATTCGCACTCGAGCGCGCCGAGCACGTGAAGAGCTACCAGAGCGAAGGATGGCAGGGATTCGGCAAGTACGGTACCGGTCGTGGTCTCGTTTGGCTGTCCGATCAAGGCATCTTGCCGACAGACAACTTCCGCGAGGGCACGTTCGATCGCGCCGAAGCGATCGGCGGCGATCGCATGCACGACACGATCCTTGTCGGACGCGAGACGTGTGCCGGCTGCCCGATCCGCTGCAAGCGCGCCGTGAAGACCGAGTTCGCCGGCGTCGACGTCTTGCCGGAGTTCGGCGGTCCGGAGTACGAGACCCTCGCAGCGTTCGGCTCGCTTTGCCGCAACGGCAACCTCGCCTCGATCGCGCTCGCGAACCAGCTGTGCAACGACTACGGCCTCGACACGATCTCGGTCGGCGTCGCCGTCGCCTTCCTCATGGAGGCGAGCGAGAAGGGCCTCATCGACGAGGAGATCGCGTGGGGCGACGCGGACGCGCTCGTCGGCGTGGTGCACGCGATCGCGCGCCGGGAGGGCATCGGCGACCGGCTCGCTGACGGGCTCGAACTCACCGCACACGAGATCGGAGCGGACTTCGCGATGACGATCAAGGGCGCCGAACTGCCAATGCACGAGCCCCGCGGCAAGCAGGGACTGGGCCTCTCGTACGCCACGTCGCCGCGCGGCGCGACCCACCTCGAGGGCCTGCACGACACGATGCTCGAACGCGAGAACCCCTGCCCTGAACTGGGATTCGGCCAGCCTCTCAGCCGCTTCACGCTGCTCGACAAGATCGACGCAGCGATCGCGTTCGAGAACGTTCGCTCGTTCGAGAACTCGCTCGTGGTCTGCTGCTTCACCACGAGCGAGTCCGGCCCGGGCTACAACCTGCCGGCCGTCCGGTCGCTCGTCGAGGCGGCCACGGGGCTCAAGGTCGATGCCGACGAGATGCTTGCGATCGGCGCCCGCGCCTACGCTCTTGTCCGGCTCTTGAGCCGGCGCGCCGGGCACACGCGCGACCTCGACGGGCTCCCGGCGCGCTTCGCCGAGCCCTTGCCGCGCGGTGCGAGCGCCGATCACCCGATCCCGCAGAAGGACATGAAGACCGCGATCGCCGAGTACTACAAGGCCCGCGGCTATGACCGGCGCGGCCCCACGGGGAAGACGCTGCGCGCGCTCGGGCTCGGCGACTGCGCGGAGTGGGCGGCGCGAGGCGCGGCGTGATCCCGGCAATCGCGTTCATCGGACACCACGAGAGCGGCAAGACGCGCGTCGTGGTCGAGGTGACGAAGCGGCTCGTCGAGCGCGGGTACCGAGTCGGCACGGTCAAGCACGCGCCGGACCTCGAGGACGTGGACATGCCCGGCACCGACAGTGCCCTGCACCGCGAGGCGGGAGCCGCGCGCACGCTCCTGCGCGGCGAAACGACGTCGGCCCTGTTCTTCGAGAACGGGGATACGGACGACCTCGCGGCGGAGATCGACGTCTTCTTCGCCGGCTGCGATCTGGTTCTCATCGAGGGGCACAAGCACGGGCCGTGGCCGAAGATCGAGGTGTTCCGGCGCGGCCGCGACCTTCGACGCGAGCCCCTCGCCGGAGAGATCGACGTCCTCGCCGTGGTCACTGACGAGCACGTCGCCCTGCCGGACGGCGTCCGCAGGTTCGCGGCACGCGAATTGGAGCGAATCACCGATCTCGTCGAGACCATCCTCGCCGGGCTCGAGGAGGATTGCGCCCCCGACGGGCCCGTGCTACCCTGAGCGGATCATGACTGCGACAGGGATCGCCGTTTCCACGCACGCCGTCGAGCCGAGCGCCGCCTCGGACGGCCCGGCTGCGGTGACCCTGTTCCTCGTGCCGCCGCGCGCTGATCGCATTGCGCTCGGCCGGCGCCTCGTCGGCCCGCTCGTTTCTCGTCGCGCACAAGACCACGCGCTCGCACTGCGCGGGCTGCATCCCGATGTCATGGAGCTCCTGCCTCCGGGCGGGAAAGAGAAGATCGGCATCGACCAGGTGCGCGACGTGATCCGCATGGCCCAGTTCTCCGCCGTGCAGGCGGAGCGCAAGGCGTGCCTGGCGCCGTTCGCCGAGGACCTGACACCCGAAGCCTCCAACGCGCTGCTCAAGATCCTCGAAGAGCCGACGCGCGGTATGGTGTTCGCTCTCGTCGCCGAACACGCGGGAGATCTCCTGCCGACGATCGTGTCGCGCAGCCGCGTCGAACGCGTGCAGCCCGAGTCGTTGTCGGCGCTCGTCGAACGACTCACGACGGCGGGATACGCGCCAGGGGACGCGGCATGGCTCGTGCGCGTTGCGACCCGCCCGGGCGATCTCGAGGCGCTCGCCGCAGCGCGGATCGACGTCGAGGACGCGCGAGCCCATGAGCGGACCCGTACGGCCGCAGCCTCGGCGCCGGATCTCATCGCTCTGTGTCTCGACGGAGGGCCGATCGAACGGCGTGAGGCGCTCGTCGCGCTCGCCGGCCGGGCCGCAAGGCTTGAGCCGGATATTCTGACCGCCGGCGTCGCAGCCCTCGCGGCCCAGGAACGGTCGACGCTGTTCGTCTTCCTGACGGAGTTCCTCACCGCGTGCGCCGACGCCGTCCGCGACTCGATCGCCGCCGGCGACTCGGCCGCCGGTTCGCTCTCCCCCGCGGCGCTCGAGCGAGCCTGCACAGCGTGCGAGATGGCGAACCGCGCGCTTCTCGCGTTCTCGCCCGCCGAGGCCGTTCTCCTGTCGCTCTTCTTCGCGTGCGGAGGGCTGCCCCGTGGCCAGTGATCGCGTCGTCCTCGTGCGTCTGCTCGACGTCGAGCGCGAGTCGACCTACTTTCGCGCTGGCGACGTTCCGGTCGAGGCCGGCATGCACTGCGTCGTCGACCACGGCGCGCCGCGCCTCGGCCTCGTGATCGAGGAAGTGGCCGCGGGAACGAATCTCGGCGCCACGCTCGAGCCCGTCCTGCGCGTTGCCACGCAGGCCGACATCGACGCCCACCACTTCAACGAGGCGGACGTCCAGCGCGCGATGAAGGCAACGCGCGCCACGGTCGCGCGCCACAACCTCCCGATGCACCTCGTCGCCGCCGAGTACTCGCTCGACCGCCGCCTGTTGCGCGTCTTCTTCACCGCACCGCATCGCGTCGACTTCCGCGACCTCTTGCGCGATCTCGCCGGCCAGTTCGGCACGCGCATCGAGCTGCGTCAGATGGGGCATCGAGACGAAACGAAGCTGCGCGGCGGATACGGGCGCTGCGGCGTCGAAGTCTGCTGCCACCGCTTCCTGCGCGAGCCCAAGCCGGTGCCAATGGAGTACGCCTACGATCAGGAGCTGTTCGTTTCGCCCGAGCGAATCACCGGCATGTGCGGGCGACTGATGTGCTGTCTCGCCTACGAGCGCGAGGCGTACATCGCCGAACTGGCTCAGCTGCCGAAGCTCGGATCGCAGGTCAAGGTCGGCGATAAGCAGGGCAAGGTCATCAGCCACAGCATCTTCCGCCAGACGGTCACCGTGCTCACCGAAGACCGCGAGCGCATCGACGTCGACATCACCGAGGTCACGCCGCTTCAGACGCCGAAGAAACCGAAGTGACCCTGCTTCCGACGGCCTCCGCCGCGGCGATCTCGTCGCGCGAGAAGCGACCGCGAACGCGCGCTCCATCCTCGACGTAGCCGAGAACCTCGATCCGATCCTTGGCGCGTAGGAACGCGAGCGAGCGGATCGCCGTGTGCGGGACGAGGAGCTCCACGTCCCGATCCCCGGGGAAGACGATCTCGGCGACGCGCTCGCGCAGGCGGTCGAGGTTGCGGCCGTCACGTGCGCAGATCGGGACTCCCTCGAAATCGCGCGTTGCGTACTCGGGCGCGACGTCGATCTTGTTGAGAACGTTGAGCACCGGGGGCCGTTCCTCGCCCTTCGAGAAAACCTCCTGTTCGAGCGTCTCCTCGACAGAGCGGAAGTCGTCGACGGCCGACGGACGCGCCACGTCGACGACGTGAAGGATGAGATCGGCGTCGCGCGTCGCCTCGAGCGTGGCCGCGAACGCCGGAACGAGTTGGTGCGGCAGATCACGAATGAAGCCGACCGTGTCGACGAACAGCGCCTCACGCCCTGGAGCGACGGGGCCGCGGCGCACGAGCGTGGCGAGCGTGGCGAACAGCTTATCCTCCACAAACGCGTCGGCGCCGGAGAGTTGGTTCAGGAGCGTCGACTTGCCGCTGTTGGTGTACCCGACGAGCGCCACTTGCGGGACCTCGCTGCGCCCGCGCAGCTTGCGCCGCTCGGCGCGCTCTTCCGTCGTCTCACGCAGGCGCCGCTCGATCGCGTGGATGCGGCGGCGGATCTTGTTGCGGTCCATCTCGAGCTTCGTCTCGCCCGGACCGCGTGTACCAATGCCGGCCCCGGCGTTCGTGAGCGCCTCGCCCCACCCGCGTAGGCGCGGCAGCAAGTAGCGGAGCTGGGCCAACTCGACCTGCATCTTCGCCTCTTTCGTCGCAGCGCGTTGGGCGAAGATGTCGAGGATCAGCTGTGTCCGGTCGATGACTTTCCTGCTGAGCGCCTCTTCGAGGTTCCTGGCCTGGCCCGGACTCAGTTCGTTGTTGAAGATCACGACGTCGGCTCCCACTTCGTCAGCCAGCGCAGCCACCTCTTCCGTCTTGCCCTTGCCGATGAACGTCGCTCCGTCGGGGCGGAACCGGTTCTGGACAACTGTCGCGAGGGTGGGAATCCCGGCCGTATCGGCGAGCGACTCGAGCTCCTCGAGAAGATTCTCGCGGTGCCCGTCAAGGTCGACGCCGACCAGAACGGCCTGCTCTGTTCCGTAGACGCGCGCCCGTGTGCCGAGGTAGTCCTCGACGAGCGGGCGACGCTCGCCCCTAAGCTTCTCGTCGTTCAACGTGTGCCCCCAAGGATTGCAGTTTGTCGGCCAGTTTGTCGTAGCCGCGCTCGATCTGATCCAAGCCGGACAGGGTGCTCGTGCCCCGCGCGGCGAGGGCGCCGATGACGAGCGCAGCTCCGGCACGGATGTCCGGCGCTTCGGCCGCCGCAGCGCGCAGCTCCGGCACGCCGGTGATCGTAGCCACTTTGCCGTCGGTCGTGATCTGGGCCCCCATCGCGCGCAGGCCGTCGACGTACGTCGTGCGACCTTCGAACACGGTCTCGACAATGCGGCTTGTCCCGACGGCGCACGTCATCGCCGCGGCCATTTGCGGATGGAGATCGGTCGGGAACGCCGGGTGCGGCCCCGTCTTGACCTCCGTCGCCCGCGCGCCCGCGGACGCCGATGCGGTGATGTCTCTGCCCTCGCTCGTCACGTCGACGCCCATCGCCCGCAGCGCATCAAGGAACGACCCGAGATGGTCGGGCCGCACGTCCGCGACGGTCACCGCGCCGCGCGTCGCGACGCCGGCAAGAAGCAGCGTCCCCGCCTCCATGCGGTCGGGGATCAGCGGATGCTCCACGCCGTGCAGGCGCGCCTCGGCGACGCGGATCGTTCGTCCGTCTACGTCGATCTCAGCGCCCATCGCGCGCAAGAGGTCGACGAGATCGAGAACTTCGGGATCGAGCGCCGCGTTGACGATTTCGGTCGTCCCGGACGCCAGCGTCCCGGTCATCAACAGGTGTTCGGTCGCGCCGACGGATGGGAATGGGAGCTCGATCCTCGCCCCGCGCAGTCGCTCGGCGGTCACGGTCACGGCCGACGCCGTCTCTTCTACGCGCGCGCCGAGAGCGCGAAGGCCGTTCAGATGGAAATCGATCGGCCGCGCCCCGATCGAGCAGCCGCCGGGAAGCGGCACGACAGCTCGTCCCAATCGGCCGACGAGCGGACCGAGCACGAGAAACGACGCGCGCATCTTGCGCACCGAGAAGGCACTCGCTTCCGGTGCGAGCGGGCCGTCTTCTGAGATGATGACGCTGCCCCCGTTGCGCACGACACGTTTCCGCAGCGAGCCGAGCGTGAACAGGATCATGCTCACGTCCCGCAGCTGAGGCACGCGATGGATGACGACCTTGTCGTCGGTGAGCAGAGACGCCACGCACGCCGGAAGCGCAGCGTTCTTCGCGCCTTCGATCGCAACGCGCCCTGCGAGCCTGTGTCCGCCTTCAACGGAGAGGACGTCCATGAGCCCCTAAGGCAGGAACGACATCGGATCGACTGGGAATTCGCCGTTGCGGAGCTCGAGATGCAAGTGCGGCCCTGAGGAGATGCCCGTGTTGCCCGACAGCGCGATCTTCTGGCCTTTCTCGACGTACTGGCCGCTCTTGACGAGCGAGCTCTTGAGATGGCCGTAGATCGTGTAGTACCCGCCGTCGTGCTCGATCATCAGCACGCTGCCGTATCCGGGCTGCTCGCCGTAGAAGTACACCTCGCCCCCCGCAGAGGCGTAGACCGTGGTGCCCTCCGGAACGTCGAGGTCGATGCCGTCGTGGTGCTGGCGGATGCCGAGAACGGGATGCTGCCTCCATCCAAACGTTGACACGACCTCGCCCTGCAGCGGCCAGATGAATTGTGACGTCGCACCCTTGGCAAGGGCGGACACCGTGTCCCAGGAGGCCGAGTTGACTCCTGGGATGACGAGCCGCGCGCCAGCGAAGATCGTCGCCGAGGCGGAGATCCCGTTCGCCGTCGTGATCGCCTGCACGGTCACTCCGTACGTCGCGGCGATGTCCGACAGAGTCTGGCCGCGCTTGATCGTGTGGACGAGCCCGCTCTTCGCGGCGTAGACGACGCGGCCAACGGCGGGCATGTCGGTACCATAGAGCTGGTTCGACGCGCGAAGGTCGCGGGCGCTGACGCCCATCGACGAGGCGATCGACGACAGCGTCTCGCCTTGCTTCACGACGTGCGAGAGAATGCCTGGATTCGAGCTGGAGCTCGATGCCGCCGGCGCAGACGCGGTCGCCGGTTTCGGCGTCGAGGTCGCTGTCGGAGCCGTCGCTGCAGGCGCCGCCGTGGGCGTGCTCGAAGCCGTGGAACTCGATCCGGAACTTCCGGACAGGATGTCTTTCACGACGTCATCAACCGGTTTCGCCGTGCTCGGCGAGGTTGTCGCGCCGGTCGGGGTCGCGCTGGGCGAGGTCGCCGTCGTTCCCGTCGACCCGACGGCCTTCCCGTCTGACGTGACGGTCACTCCGGGGTCCTCGCGCTTCGTGCAGCCGCTCTTCAGGAGAATCGGGATGAGGATCGCGGCAACCACGATGAGCGCGGCGATCAGCAAGCGATCCTTGCGGATCGGCTTGTCTCCCCCTCCCCCATACCTCGTTTGGCTAGTCACCCTTCATCAGCTCGAGGAACTGGTCGTTGTCCCGGGTCCCCTCCATCTTCACCTTGATGAACTCCATCGCCGCCTGAAGGTCATTCAACTCGCTGATCATTTTACGCAGAATCCATACGCGTTTCAATTCCTTGGCGCCGAGCAGGAGCTCCTCTTTCCGCGTCCCGCTCTGCTCGATATCGATCGCCGGGAAGATGCGGCGGTTCTGGAGGTCGCGGTTCAGCACGAGTTCCATGTTGCCTGTGCCCTTGAACTCCTCGAACACGACTTGGTCGAGCTTGCTCCCCGTATCGACGAGGGCGGTGGCGATGATCGTCAAGCTCCCGCCTTCCTCGATGTTGCGCGCCGCACCGAAGAACTCCTTCGGCTTGTACAGCGCCGTGGGATCCATTCCGCCCGACAGGAGCTTGCCGGACGCGGGGATGGACAGGTTGTAGGCGCGCGCGAGACGCGTGATCGAGTCCATCAGGATGACGACATCCTGGCCAAGCTCGACGAGCCGCTTGGCGCGATCGGTGACGAGCTCGGCGATCCGCGTGTGGTGCTTCGGCTCTTGGTCGAACGTCGCTGCGACGACTTCCCCGTTCTTGATCGACCGTTTGAAGTCGGTGACTTCCTCGGGCCGCTCGTCGACGAGGAGCACGAACAGTTTCACGTCGGGATGGTTTGCGTTGATGCCCGCCGCAATCTGCTTCAGGAGCGTCGTCTTGCCCGCCTTCGGCGGCGAGACGATGAGGCCGCGCTGCCCCTTGCCGATGGGGCAGAACAGGTCGATGAGCCGGGTCGACACCTCGCTCGGGTCGTGCTCGAGCTTGAGGTGCTCGTCCGGATGCAGCGGCGTGAGGTCCTGGAACTGAACCCGGCGCCGCGACTCCTCGGGGTCTCGCCCGTTCACGGCATCCGCCCGCAGGAGCGCGAAATAGCGCTCGTCATTCTTCGGCCCGCGGACCGGCCCGCTGACAAGATCGCCATCCCTCAGGCTGAATCGTTTGATCTGCGACGGCGAGAGGTAAACGTCGGCCTTGCCGGGCAGGCAGCTGTCGCTGCGCAGGAAGCCGTATCCGTCAGGGTGCAGTTCGAGGATTCCGTCCGTGAACTGGAGGTCCTTCGCCTGCGCCAGCTCAGCCATCACGCCGCGCATCAGGTCGTCGCGCGAGATCTGCTTCGCGTCGGCGATGCCAAGCTTCTCGCCGTACTCCTCCAGCTGGTCGATCTTCAGTGCCCGTAGCTCGCGTACTTCCATGTCGTCACCCCTGCCGCCATCTCAGGCCGCTCCCTCGATCTTCTCCACCCGCCGGGCGTGTCGCCCGCCGTCGAAGTCCGCGTGAAGCCATGTGCGGACGATGCTCTCGGCCATGCCATATCCCACAACACGCGCCCCAAGACAGAGGACGTTCGCGTCGTTGTGCCGCCGGCTCATCTCGGCCACGAACGGGTCGGAGCACGTCGCGGCGCGCATCCCTCGGTGTCGTCCGGCGGCGATCGCCATTCCGATCCCCGTCCCGCAGATGAGGATCGCCCGTTCCGCGTCCCCTTTGCGCAGCGCCGCCACCGCCGCGCGGGCGATGTCGGGGTAGTCCACCGAGTCGGTCGAGTCCGTGCCGACGTCGATCACGCTGTGCTCGGCAAGAGCCGTCTCCTGCAGCGCCACCTTCAGCGCCACGCCGGTATGGTCACATCCAATCACGATCCGCATCTAGACCCTCTTGAACAGCCACTTGACCATGTCGCCGTACATCCGCAACCGTTCAGCCAGCCCCTTCGCCAGTCCCCGCTTCTCTTCCTTCAGCACGTGCGTCACGCCGGGGAGTTTCACGTACTCCTTCTTCCATTCCTCTCGCGCCGCAAGGCGAGACAGCGCGATCTCGATCCCGAAGTTCATCTCGTGCACGTTCTCCTTGGCGCGCTCCCACAGACGCCGGGGCAGCACGCGCTGGCCGGAGGCGTACGGGTTGATCTTCTGCGCCAGGTC
>JBFYRA010000093.1:0-3828 GCA_041302485.1 Candidatus Bipolaricaulota bacterium | reverse complement strand
CGCGCTCTCAAGCCTGGCGATGATGTCTGTCAGCGAGCGGTCGCTCTGGCAGTCATCGTATCTGACTTCGTGGATGTCGCCCTTCACGTCGCCCCCTTGCAACAGCTAGCACGGTACCGAGAACTGCCGCACGAAGGTTCTAGATACTGCGACGTTGGGCGTACAGACGCAAAGGGGGTGGCACAGCCACCCCCTTCTCGTTTGCCGGCTCGATCGGCGGCTTGAGCCTCGGAGTCTGCAGCCTTACGCGTCAGCAGACTCCCAAGCAACGCGAAGCGTTGCCAGGTTCAGAGTCCTCTCGGGCGTACAGCGGAAGAGGGATGCTCCTTTGGGGGCATCCCTCTTCCGTTTCCCCGCAAGGGACCGGAGTTTTCAAGCGGACACAGACCTTATTCCCGACCCCTAACGTGGAGACAGGGCGTGTACCCCTTCGTGCACCGCAGGCTCGCGTGCACAAGCGAGGTGTGCCCCCCTGGCGCGCGATCAGGCCTGGGCGGATAGCTCTGTCTCGCTATAATGACGCCAGGAGGTTGGGCGAGATGAGACACCCGATTCGCTTGGCATTACTGGGACTTGTGACGGCACTCTTTTTACTGGCAGCGACCGGCTGCAGCATTGGCAACGCGCCCCCTGCGGCGAACTTCAGTTGGACCCCATCCGATCCGATTGCGCGCGCTGACGTCCAGTTCTCGGATGACTCGACGGATCAGGGCGGATGGTTCGGCGGTGGTGGCATCGTCTCGTGGGACTGGGACTTCGGCGACTCCGACTCCTCGTCGACGGCGAATCCGAAACATGCCTACGAGAAGTCCGGCACGTACACGGTCCGGCTCACAGTGACCGACGGCAGCGGGGAGACGGCGACGAAGTCGAGAACGATCACCGTCGGCGCGAGCCTCGACGGCACGTGGCGCGGCACGTGGGACAATGGAGCAGTCCTCCTCGACATGACCCTCGAGCTCAATCACTCGGCAACCGGCGGGATCGGCGGCGTGCTCTACATCGCAGTTCAGGCTTACCCGCTCAACTCCGCTTCTCTCAACGGAAGCCAAGTTTCGATCAGCTTGCTCAACGGTCTCGTGATGCAGGGGACGCTGAGCGCCGACGAGCGGTACATGTCGGGACCTTGGTCGTTCCAGGGGAACGCCGGCTGGACGTGGACTGCGAACCTACAGGGCTAGTGTCCTGTGCGACATCCAACGATGAGCCCCTCGGCCGACGTGCCGGGGGGCTTCCTCTTTCTGACTCCACCCTAGCCTGACTCACACAAGAAGGGTGCATCCGCAGGGCTGTGCCATGATGCGAATGCGGCACAGCTAGGCTGCGTCATCATGCGAATGCGGCGCCAGGTTGGCGCCGCACTCGTTTTCTCACGGAGGTCCCAGACTAGATGACGGTGACGTCCTGGGCCTGGGGACCCTTCTCTCCTGATACGACGACGAACTCCACTTTCTTTCCCTCCTCGAGCGAGCGATGGCCCTCGCCGCGGATGGAGCTGAAGTGCACGAACACGTCGTCGCCGGTCTCGCGCGAAATGAATCCAAAGCCCTTGGTGTCGTTGAACCACTTCACCGTGCCGGTTTCGCGTTCTGCCACGAGTACCCCTCCTTCAGACTGCTGGCGGATTCATCGAGGCAGAGCATTGGGGTGTGACCAGATGTCCTGTACTCCTGCAAAGCACTGCACGATGCCAACAAGCGCGGGCAATCTATCCCCTGCGCGCCGGCTTGTCAAGACCTTTCCCTTTCGCAGGACCGGACACAACGAGCGCCCGGCGGGTGGGCGCCGGGGCACTCGCGAGAGACGCCGCCGCGGATGTCCGGAGCTGCATGGTGGATTGCGGCGTGGGGTCGGGGCACGATTGGCGCAGGCTGAGGGAGGCCAGGGTGGAAGCCAGGCGCAACCTGACGACGGGCGAGGTGTTCCGCACGTGGTGGCCGCTCGCCGCCAGTTGGGTTCTGATGGCGCTCGAGGGCCCGCTGCAGACGGTGTTCGTCGCCCGCCTCGCTGACCCGAAGGTCCATCTCGCCGCGTTCGGGAGCCTCGCGCTGCCGCTCGCCATGCTCATCGAGGCGCCGATCATCATGCTCCTGTCCGCGTCGACGGCGCTCTGCACGGATCTCGACGCCTACAAGAGGATTCGCAGGTTCATGCATCGCCTCTCGGCCGGCCTCACCGCGCTCCACGCGCTCGTCGCGCTCACGCCGCTGTTCGGCCTGTTCGTCGTCCACGTGCTGCACGCCCCGGCGGAGACCGTCGAGCCTGCGCGCATCGGGTTCATCGTGCTGATCCCGTGGACGTGGGCGATCGCCTACCGACGATTCCATCAGGGCGTGCTGATCCGGTTCGGCCGCTCGCTCACGGTGGGCGTCGGCACGTTGATCCGCCTTGCCGCGAACGCTGTCGTCCTCGGCGTCGGGTTCACGCTCGTCGAGATCCCGGGCACGACGCTCGCCTGCCTCGCGGTCGTCGCCGGCGTGTTGTCGGAGGCCGTCTACGCTGGGCTCTGCGTCCGCCCGGTCGTGCGGAACGATCTGCCGCACGAGCCCGCGGCGCAGCCGTTGTCCACGAAGGCTTTCCTGCGCTTCTACGTGCCCTTGTCGCTTACGTCGCTCATCTTCATGGGGATCCGGCCGATCCTGAGCGCGGCGGTCGGCCGCATGCCGAACCCGCTCGACTCGCTCGCCGTGCTCCCGGTGATCACCGGGCTCGTCTTCTTGTTTCGCAGTGTCGGCTTCGCCTACACCGAGGTCGCGATCGCTCACCTCGACCGCCCGGGGGCGTCGGTGGTCCTCGCTCGCTTCTCGCGCAAGCTCGCCCTCATCACGACGCTCGGGCTCATCTTGATTGCCGCGACGCCCTTGTCCGGCGTCTGGTTCGGCACCGTCTCGGGCCTCGATGAGTCCCTGCTCGCTCTGGCGCGCTCGAGCCTGTGGATCACGATCCTGCTTCCCGGGCTCACCGCGATCCAGAGCTTGCTGCAGGGCATCATCGTGCACAGCAAGAAGACGCGGAGCGTCACCGAGGCCGTGTTCGTCTACCTCGTCTCAAGCGTGATCATCCTCGCGGTCGGTGTCGCGTGGGGCGGCGCGAGCGGCGCGTTTATCGCGCTGGCGTCGATCGCGGTCGGCGAACTCCTGCGCACGAGCTGGTTCTTCTGGCGCAGCCGCGAGACGCGCCGCATCCTCCGCGCTAGGGACGAGGCTCCTTCGACGCCGGCGGAGGCGTGACCCGCGGACAGTCCTCAATCGTCCGCCACACGCGCAGGGCGACCTCGTCAAGCGGAGCGTCGGTGTCGATCGGCACGACCCCTTCGGGTTGTGTGAGCCCTTCGCTGCGACCGGCGTGGTGAGGCCGCCCGTCGCTCTGCAACCGCGCCACGCGGACCTCGGCGGGAGCATCCAGCCACAGGATGGCGTCGAACGCCGCGCGGTCCACATCGCGCGATGTCCCCAGCAACGCCCCTTCGACAAGCAACACGCGCCGCCCGTGACGACGCTCTTCGTCGATCCGTCGCGCGAGCGCCACGCTCACGGCCGGGTGAACGATCCGTTCCAGATCGTCCTTCCCGGCTGCATCGGAGAAGGCGCGCTCCGCGAGGACGGTGCGGTGAATCCTGCCGCTTTCCCCCAGGATCTCCGCGCCGAAGCGGCGGACGAGCGCGGCGTGAGCCGGAGTGCCCGGCTCGTAGGTCGACCACGCGAGGCGGTCGAGGTCGACCCACACGACGCCCGCCCGGTGAGACAGAGCCCTCGCTACAGCGCTCTTGCCGCCTCCGGCCGGGCCGGCGAGACCGATGATCTTCATGACGAGCACGGTATCTGCTAC
>JBFYRA010000079.1:0-15256 GCA_041302485.1 Candidatus Bipolaricaulota bacterium | reverse complement strand
GCCTTGGGGTCGAGAGCCGAGCAGGGCTCGTCCATCAGAAGGACGGTCGGGCGCACGGCAAGCGCGCGCGCGATGCACAAGCGCTGCTGTTGCCCGCCAGAAAGAGAGAGGGCGCTCTTCTTCAGGTGGTCCTTGACTTCGTCCCACAGGGCGGCTCGGCGCAGGCTTTCCTCGACCAGGTCCGCGACCACGGCGCGGTTGCGGATCCCATGAACGCGGGGTCCATACGCCACGTTGTCGAGGATCGACTTCGGGAACGGGTTGGGGCGCTGGAAGACCATGCCGATGTGACGACGAACAGCGACCGCATCGGCCTTGAGAAGATCCTGCCCGAGGAAGCGGATCGTGCCCTCGGCGCGCGTGTTGGGATACAGCTCGTTCATCCGGTTGAACGCGCGCAGGAGCGTGCTCTTGCCGCAGCCCGATGGGCCCATGATCGCGGTGATGCCGTCGATCGGGATGCCAAGCGACACGTCGCGCAGAGCCTGTTCCTTTCCGTAGAAGAAGCTGAATCGCTCGGTCTCGAGGATCGAGGTTGAATGGAGGCTCCGCTCCAGCCACTCGCGCGTCGCGTCGAGGCTTCTCGCCTCCGGCGTTCGTACCTCTTGCACTACCACTGCTTCCTCCTTCGCACTCGGGCGCGCCACGTGACGGCGCCGAGGTTCATCAACAGGACCATCCCGAGAAGCACGAGCGCCGCGCCGAACTGCAGGTCGCGAGTTCTCCAGTAGTTGGGGCTCTCCGTGGCCATCACGAAGATGTGGTACGGCAGCGCCATCACCTTGTCCGACAACGTTTCCGGCAAGCGTGTCATGTAGAACGCGGCAGCCGTGAACATAATCGGTGCCGTCTCGCCGATCGCTCGACTCACTCCGAGGATCACGCCGGTCAAGATACCGGGGATCGCCGTGGGCAGAACGACGGTCCGCACCGCATGCCACTTCGTCGCGCCGAGCGCGAGCGCGCCCTCTCGAAAACTCATCGGGACGGACTGAAGGGCCTCTTCTCCGGCGCGGATGAGGATGGGGAGAATAAGTAGGGCCAGCGTCAGAGCGCCAGATAGGACCGAAACCCCGAGGCCAAGCACTTTCACGAACAAGGCCAGGCCGAGAAGCCCGAACACGATGGATGGCACCCCGGCAAGGCTGTTGACTCCCACGCGGATCATCCTCACCCACAGCCCGCCACGGGAGTACTCCGAGAGCCAGATGGAAGACGCAACCGCGAACGGCAACGCCAGGACCAGGGCACCGGCCGTGAGATAGAAGCTGCCGACGAGCGCCGGGTAGATCCCACCCTCCGTCATCATCTTGCGTGGAAACTCAGACAGGAACTCCCACGACAGGGCACTCGCGCCGTTCGAGAACATCGTGTAGAGGATGGCGCCGAGGGCAAGGAACGCGGAGAGCGTCGAGAGCGTCAGCAGCGCGAACGCTACACGCTGGACGACGCGCTTCCGGCGCTGCTGCTCGGTCGTGAGCGCGGCGATCATAGGCCGTGCTTCCTTGCGAGTCGCCCGCGGAGCCACTCCGCAAGGCCGTTCGTGATCAGCGCAATGACGAGGAGGATGACGCCGAGCCCGAACAACGCGTGGTAGTGCGTGCTGCCCATCGCCGTCTCGCCCATCTCGAGGGCGATCGCGCCGGTCAGGGTTCGGACGGGCTTCAGAAGCGACGCCGTGATCTGCGGCGCGTTGCCTGCCACCATCAGAACAGCCATCGTTTCACCAATGGCCCGCCCCATGCCGAGGATGGCCGCACCGATGAGGCCGGAGAACGCCGCAGGGAACGTCACGTTGCGGATGGTCTGCCACCTCGTCGCGCCGAGGGCCATCGAGGCCTCGCGGTACGAGTTTGGCACGGCGGTGAGGGCGTCCTCCGCGAGACTGGCGACGGTCGGCAGCGCCATGATTCCGAGGATGACGGATGCCGTCAGAGCCGTGCGCCCCGTGCCGAGGTGGAAGGCGCTCTGGAAGGCCGGGGCGACGACCATCAGGCCGAAGAAGCCGTAGATCACCGACGGCACTCCCGCGAGCAGCTCGAGGACCGACTTGGCGACATCCTTCATCCAGCGCGGCGCGACTTCGGCGATGAACGCTGCGGCCGCGAAGCCCAAAGGGACGGACGCGATGAGAGCCGCGATCGTCACCATGGCGGACCCCACGATCATCGGGAGCGCGCCGTAGCTTGCCGGCGTCCCGGTTGGATCCCACACGCGTCCGAAGAAGTTGCCGAGGCCGATCTCGCGGAGGACGGGTGCAGCCTCACGGAAGATGAAGAAGAGAGTAGCGCCAAGCGCAATCAGCGAAACGCTGGCGAGCGCGAAGAATACCGGCCGGTCCCATCGGTCGCGCAGGACGGCGCCGAGGCCGCGAAGTCCCGCGTGACGCACTGGCCGGAGATCGAGGGGTGGCCCGGCGGGCGCGGAACCTTCCAATCTGCGCCTCCGATTACCCATCCAGGAGCCTCCTACCTACAAGCTTGGCGTAGTATATATCACCGCTCGCTGGATGCAAGGAACGGCGGGAATGGGATGCAGGCCCAACCCTCTGGCCATACTCAGGTTGGCGAGGCCACTTCTTCGTCCGCGAAATACACCTCGAGCTCGCACATGAGCTCCTCCAGGCGAAGTCCAAGACGTGAGTCTCCGACTTCGGCACGCAGTGCGCTCGCCATGCACCAGAGCTGCTCGATCCGGTCGCCCATAGGACCTCCAATGTATATAGTCACGAAGAGAAGTATATACGTCCAGTGCGCTTTGTCAAGAGCGGAAGACGAAGGGCCGGCGCCCAAGCCCTGCGCCGGCCCTTCCGAATATGGTGGAGTAGCCCGATGTCCGCCTCTTGTTGGTTGGTTCTCCGAACAACGATCGCCCACAGGAGCGGCGGACGCCGGGGCGAACCTCCGGCGCCCGCGGTGAGGGGGCCGCCGTGCCTAGGGGAGCTGGCGAATAGGGGCGAAGCCCATCTCGAGAACGAGTCGCTGGCCCGCGTCGGAGAGGATCCACATGAGGACGTCGAACACCTTTCCGGTCGGGAAGCCGTTCGTCACCATGAACAGCGGGCGCGCGATCGGGAACGTGCGGTCGAGGGCCGTCTGGACGGTCGCCACGACTCCGCTCACCGCGACGGGTTTGACGCCGCCCTGGGTGGTGTATCCAAGGCCCACGTAGCCGATGGCGTTCGGGTTGCGGGAGACTTCGTTCGCGACATCCGCGCTGGAGGACGTGTAGACCGCTCCGGCATAGACGCTCGCCTTGTCAAGAACGAGCTCGCTCCACGAGCCGTATGAGCCCGAAGAGCTGTCACGTGACACGACCGTGATCGGGGTGTTGGTGCCGCCAACCTGGCTCCAGTTCGTGATCTCGCCCGTATAGATCCTCTTCAGCTGCTCCGTCGTCAGGTCGGAGACAGGGTTGGCGGGATGGACGATGGGAGCCAAAGCGTCGTTCGCGATGAACCACACGTAGGGAAGAACGCCTTTCGCGACCGCGCTCTGGAACTCCTCGGCCTTCACGGAGCGCGACGTATTGCCGATCATCGTCGTGCCATCGATCAGATTCGCGATCCCGACGCCCGAACCGCCGCCAGAGACCTCGACTTCATAGATGCCGGCGTAGGCCTCCGCGACCGCCTGAGCGATCGGAAGGATGGTCGTCGAGCCGCTGAACGTCACATCCGCCGCGCTTGCGGTGAAGCCCACCGGGAAGAGGCCCAGAACAAGAGCCACTGCGCCGATCTGGAACAGCTTGCGTCGTGCCATTGGTGTACCGCCTTTCGTGCTATGTAGTTGCTGGGCGGAGTATAGACATCGTCGCCAGCATATGCAAGTCGCCGATGGAATGCATAGCATGGCGCAACTTGCGTGCTCGCCGCCTCGAACTATCGCACGACTGGCTATACTCTGGCCCCCTAAGCGGATGGAGGAGGCGGTGCGGATGGCCAAGACGAGGGTGCTCTTTCTCTGCCGGCACAATGCGGTCCGATCGCAGATGGCGGAGGGTCTCCTGCGGGCTCGCTTCCCGGAGCGTTACGAGGCCATGAGCGCGGGGATCGCCCCGGCAGGGGTCCACCCTCTTGCCCTTCGCGTTCTAGGTGAGGCCGGGATCCCGACGGCCCATCTGCGCTCTAAGCACGTCGAGGAGCTCCGAGAGCTGTCGTTTGACGTTGTGGCAACCGTCTGCGGAGTGGATGAACCGACCTGCCCGTTCTTCTCCGGAGGCCAACAGCTGCACCGTGCGTTCGCGGATCCGAGCGTGGGGGAGTGCACGGAGGAAGACCGCCTCGCGGCCTTTCGCTGCGTTCGTGACGAGATCGACGCTTGGCTCGTCGACACCTTCGGGTCCCCTTCGGAAGAAGGCCCCGAGGCCGAGCGTTGACTTGGCTAGGCCTCCGGGTCCAGATGAACCGCCCTCGGCGCCACCGTGCGCGAATTCCAGTTCCGTGCGGCGTCTGCAATGGCTTCGACCCCGGTGACGTGCTGGTAGGTCGAGCGGACCTTGGCCGGGCATCTCGTGCACGAAACATAGCCGTTGTAGTCGATCTCGTCCGCCTGATTGATCGTTGCCGAACGACACCAGCCACGTGCCTCGCCGCCACAGAACGGACAGGGTTTCAGCTTGACCATACGCCCTCCCTACGGCAGGGACTCCGGAACGGATCCCAGGCACAGAGTCTAGCGCGGCAATGCCGGCCGAGGTGGGACACGCTTCCCACTTACTCCAGGCAGTGTGCACAGGATCGCGACGGCGGATGCGGATCCAGAGACGCTGCGGAGAATCGGCGACCCGATCTCATTCCTGAAAGAGCTCTAGACCGGCCCCGACGATCCGGACTTCGCCCTCTTCCGGATCACGCGCGTCGAAGTCGAGTATCTCAAGCCCGGCGAGATGACGGCCGTCACGTTCCTCGTTCAGCCGTAGGCTCGCCGGTCGCGCCGGACGATTCTCCGCAGCGCCAGTGGCAGGGTTCGGGTTGTCTCTCCATTCCGCAGGAGGCCCCCGCCGCCATTCCATTGCGCAAGGGGGGTTCGGACGGCTCTGCGTCCTCTGCGGTAAGAAGTCTGTTTCCTCCCGGGAGGCGAGGCCTTCGCCCCGGCTTGCTCGCATGAGTTTCACCGGTTACGATGAAGACCATGTGGGTTGACGAACAGGTCGAGGCGACGGTCGAGTTTCCGCGTGGGCTTGCGTTTCCATGCCTCCGCGCCATTCGCTACCGTGACCGCTGCGTCAGATTCGCAGGCCCCATCAGCTCGGAACGCACGTCGACCGCGCTCCTCTACCGCGGGCGCGCGGAAGGCAGCGAGTACAGCGTGCGCTACGAGACGGCCAGTCAACGTTGGATCCTGGAGGCCGTGCGCGACGTTCCTCATGCCTCGTGATGGACAGCCATGCAGCCCCCGAGCCGCCGGGCTGGCGGGGGTTGCAGCAACCGGTCTGGCCTCTTGGCAGACTGACCGGCGTCTCGTATGATGGCTCCTGTTGGGGCGGGCAAACGCGCGATCTCTAGCAGGATCGCGCGTCGTCACTCCATCCGATCCCGGAAGGAGCCGAGTGTGCTGGGGCGCTTCGACTACGAACGACCGACGAGCATCGAAGTCGCCGCGCGTCGCCTCGCGGAGGCGGGTGCCGGTGCGGCGCTTCTCGCCGGGGGGACGGATCTCCTGGTCGACATGCGAAGCGGACGTCGGGATGTCCGGCTGCTCGTGGACGTCAAGCGCATCGACGGGTTCGGACGCCTGGATGTCGATCGCCAGGGCGGTCTCACGATCGGAGCTGCCGTGCCGCTCAACGAGATCCTCGAACGCGCCGCCGTGCGCCGAACGCTCCCCGGGCTCGCTCAGGCGGCCGAGTCGATTGCCACGGTTCAGCTCCGCAACCGCGCCACGGCAGTCGGGAACCTCTGCAACGCGTCGCCTGCCGCGGACATGGCGCCGATTCTGCTTACGCTCGGCGCATCGGTGCTTGCATGGAGCCCGCGCGGCGAGCGCGCGATCGGCGTCGCGCAGCTCTTCGCGGGCGTGAAGCGCACGTCACTTCGCTCCGACGAGATCGTCACGGAGGTTCGCGTGCCGGCGCCCGAGCCCGGCCTGCGCTCGGGGTTCGTGAAGCAACAGCGCTTGCGAGGCCATGACCTCGCGGTCGTCAGTGTTGCGGGGACGTACGCTCCGGCAGGCGGGGTACTGCGGCTGGCGTTCGGGAGCTGCGCTCCGACGCCCGTTCTCGTCGCGCCGATCGAGGCGCGGAGAGCGTCTGTCGAGGCGGTCGCGGACGAAGCGGTGCGGCACGTCGAAGCGGCCGCGTCGCCGATCAGCGACGTGCGCGCGTCGGCCGAGTACCGCCGCGCCGTGCTTCCGGCACTTGTTCGACGGCTCGTCCGCGACCTTCTGGCAGAGGGAGGTGCGCCATAGATCGCGAGATTCACGTCCTCGTGAATGGGCATCAGGAGACGGCCACCGTGCCGGCGGGCATGACGCTGCTCGAGTTCGTGCGCGATCGGCTCCATCTCACCGGGACGAAGGAAGGCTGCGGGATCGGCGAGTGCGGCGCCTGCACCGTGCTCCTCGACGGCAAGCCGGTCACGGCGTGCCTCGTGTTGGCTGTCGAGGCCGACGGCGGGTCGGTCGAGACGGTCGAGGGCGAGGCCGCCGATGGGGAGCTGTCTCTTCTTCAGCGCGCGTTTGTTGAGACGGGTGCCGTGCAGTGCGGGTTCTGCACGCCCGGGATGATCATGTCGGCGCGCGGACTGCTGCGTCGAAACCCCAATCCGACGGACGACGAGATCATCGAGGCGATGGCCGGAAACCTTTGCCGCTGTACGGGATACGAGGCCATTCTCGCTGCTGTACGAATCGCAGCAGAGGGAGGCAGATGATTCCTCGCGAGTTGCGCGTGGTCGGTACGCCGGTGGTCCGCGAGGACGCGGTCGACAAAGTCACGGGCGCGGCGCGCTACACGACCGATCTCTTGCTGCCCGGCATGCTGCACGCCGCAATCCTTACGTCGCCTCACGCTTCGGCGCGGATCGTCCGGATCGACACGGAGTTGGCGCGCGCGGTGCCCGGGGTTCGCGCCGTCCTCACGGGCGCCGATCTCGATGTCCGCCTCGGTCTCTATTTGCGCGACAAGCGAATCCTCGCGCGCGATGTCGTGCGCTATCAAGGCGAGGCGGTGGCCGCGGTGGCCGCGGACACCCTGGATGCGGCGCGGACTGCCTGTCGCCTCTTGCGTGTGGAGTACGAGGAGCTTCCCGCCGTGTTCGACCCGCGGAAGGCCGTCGAACCGGGAGCGCTGCTCGTGCACCCCGACCTCGGGTCGTACGACCACATGCGCGGGGTCTTCTTCCCGAAGCCTGGGTCGAACGTCGCGCATCACCAGAAGATCCGCAAAGGCGACGCCGCGGCGGCTCTCGCGGCGTCCGACGTGCGCATCGAAGCCTCGTTCGACAACCCGCCCGTGCAGCACGTGCCGATGGAGACCCACGCAGCGATCGCACAGGCGCTAACCGGCGGGCGGGCCGAGATCTGGACGTCGAGCCAGTCGCCCTACACCGTCCGCCATCTGCTCGCGCTTGCGTTCGGCCTCTCCCACGCAGCGGTTCGCGTTCACGTCCCGTACGTCGGTGGCGGATTCGGAGGCAAAGCTGGGCTCGGGCTTGAGCCCCTGGCGTACGTGCTGTCGAAGGCATGCGGAGGCCGGCCGGTCCAGGTCTCGATGTCGCGCGAGGAGGAGTTCAACACGATCCCGTCTCGCCAAGGGCTCTACTCGACGATCCGCCTCGGCGCGTCGCGCGACGCACGCCTGACGGCGCTCGAGGCGACGTACACGTGGGATGCTGGCGCGTACGCGGACTATGGCGTCAACGTCGGCCGCGCCGCGGCCTACTCAGGGGCCGGGCCGTACGCGCTCGAGCACTGCTCGATCGACTCCTACGTCGTCTACACGAATAAGGTGTACGGCACCGCGTACCGTGGCTTCGGCCACCTCGAGGTTCTCTGGGGCGTCGAGCGGGCGATCGATCAGATGGCGCGTGCGCTCGACCTCGATCCGGTCGAGTTCCGGAAGAGGAATCTCTTGAAGGAAGGCGACACGACGATCACGGGCGAGGCGTTCACGGCCGGCCACGGGAAACCGATCGAGTGTCTGGAGGCCGCGGCGAAGGCCATCGAGTGGGGCCAACCATCGGCCCCGCCGAGCGATGCGCGCAAGGTCCGTGGCAAAGGCGTCGCCATGCTGCACAAGGCGCCGGCGATGCCGACGTACACGTCGTGCGCGGCGATCCTCAAGCTCGACGAGGACGGAGCCGCCGACGTGCTCGTCTCCGGGGTCGACTACGGCCAGGGCACCTACACCGTCTTGCGCCAGATCGCGGCAGAGGAACTCGGGATTCCTGTCGAGAAGGTTCACGTCACCTGGGAGTGCGACACCGCGATGACTCCGTACGACTGGCAGACCGTGGCCAGCCGATTCGCCTACATGGGCGGGAATGCCGTGATCGAAGCGGCTGCCGACTGTCTGAACCAGCTGCGCGCGGTGGCGTCGCAAGCGCTCGCCGTCCCCGTCGAGCGACTCGTCTGCGATAACGAGACGGTCTTCCCCGTCGGGGAACCACAGCGCGCGATCCCGTATCGAGCGCTCGCGCTCGGCTACACGTTCGCGAACGGGAACTCGATCGGCGGTCCGGTCATCGGGCACGGCCGGTTCATCGCAACCGGCCTCACGAACCTCGATCCCGAGACCGGACAGGGGCGCCCGGCCCAGTTCTGGACCTACGGCGCGCACGCGGTCGAGATCGAGGTCGACACCGAAACGGGCGAGATCGAGGTCCTGAAGATCGCCACGGCGCTGGATGCGGGCAAGGTCCTGAACCCGCTTCTCTGCCGCGGGCAGGTCATCGGCGGGATCGTGCAGGGTCTTGGCTCGGCGCTTCACGAAGGGTTCCGCTTCGACGACAAGGGGCGACTCCTGAACCCTAGTTTCGTGGACTACAAGATCCCGACGGCGAAGGACCTGCCGCGCGAGATCGTGCCCATCCTTCTCGAGAACCCGCAGCCCGGCGGGCCCTACGGGGCGCGCGGCGTGGCCGAGCACCCGATGATCTCCGTGCCATCGGCGATCGGGAACGCGCTCTACGATGCGCTCGGAATCGAGTTCACGTCGCTGCCTCTGTCGCCAGAGCGCGTGCTGGAAGGGATTTGTGCCGCGGGCACGCCGCGAGCTCAACTGGCATGAGACGCCTCCTGGTTCAGCGCGGCCGCTACTTCGACTCGGTCTTCCTCCTCCGCATCAGCCGGACACTCGAAGAAGTGCCCGGTGTGTCCCGCGCCGTCGTGGCGATGGGAACGCCGGCCAACATGGAGAGCCTGGTCCGCGTGGGATTCAACGCCCAGCAGGGGATCACGCCGAACGACCTGGTCATTGGGCTCGAGGCCAAGAGTGAGGACGCAGCTCGCGTCGCCGAGGCGAAGCTTGCGCAGATGCTGGCGTCAGGAGGCGAACACAGCGAGTCCTCGGAGGAACTCACTTCTACCCTGGGAGATGCGCTCGCAGTCGACGCGGAGGCAAACCTCGCTCTGATCTCGGTCCCCGGAGCCTACGCCGCGGCAGAGGCACGCCGCGCCCTCCGTCGCGGACTCCACGTGATGCTCTTCTCGGACAACGTCTCGGTCGAGGACGAGATCTCGCTCAAAGATGAGGCCGCACGGCGCGGGCTTCTCATGATGGGTCCCGACTGCGGCACGGCGATCGTGAACGGCGTGCCGCTCGGATTCGCGAATGTCGTCCGCCGCGGCCCGATCGGCATCGTCGGGGCGTCGGGGACAGGCATCCAGGAGATTACGTCGCTGATCGATCGCGCAGGCGGCGGGGTCTCGCATGCATTGGGGACGGGGGGCCGCGACCTCTCGAAGTCCGTCGGGGGAAAGTCGATGCTTGCCGCGATCGATGCGCTGACGGCTGATCCCGAAACGCGCATCGTGATCGTCGTCTCGAAGACGCCCGCGCCTGAGGTGGCCGAGCTCGTGCTCAAGCGGCTGGCCGCAGCTCGCAAGCCCGCTGTGGTCCAGTTCGTCGGCTCCCCGCCTGCGCCGCCGCGCGGCTCGATCGTCTTCGCCGAAACGCTTGCCGACGCGGCACGAAGGGCGCTCGAACTCACCGGTCTCGGCACGGCGAGTCTCTCCAACGGCGCCGAGGCTCACTTTCCGGCCTACCACGGCTCGTTGCGCGGCCTCTTCTGCGGCGGGACCCTGGCTCAAGAGGCGTGGTCGATCCTGCGTCGGCGCGGAATCGACATCCGCTCGAACGTGGCAAACGACACAGCCCACAAGGTGAAGGCGGGCGCGAAGGTTGACGGACACGTTGTGTGGGACCTCGGCGATGACGCGTTCACGGTCGGGCGTCCGCATCCAATGATCGAGCCTGGGCTGCGTGACAATAAGGTTCTACAGGCCGTGGGCGATCCGAGCGTCGGCGTCGTGCTTGTCGACTGCGTCCTCGGCCACGGAGCGCACGCGGACCCGGCGGGCAGCTTGGCGCGCGCCGTCGGACGCGCTGCCGATGTCGGTCCAGCCGACCGAAGACCAGCCGTCGTGGCCTCGGTTACCGGAACGGATCGCGACCCGCAGAGCTACCGCGACCAACGCCGGACGCTCGAAGACGCGGGCATCTGCGTTGCGGAGTCGAACGCCGAGGCCGCGGAGTGGTGCGCGGCCACGCTCATCGCGCGCGGAAGCGAGAAGGCGGCGAGGGGGGCTGGAACATGAAGCCGAACTCATTGCTCAGGACCGATCTCCACGTCGTGAACGTCGGCCTGCGCTCGTTCGCCGACGGCATCCGCGCAGCGGGAGGATCGGTAGTCCACGTGGAGTGGCGGCCGCCGGCAGGCGGCGACGCCGAGCTGGCGACGATCATCGACCGATTGCGCAGTGACGACGACGCGGGGTGGCGAGAGCCGGTGGCCTCGGCGAACGCCGCCGCCGTCGGACGCCTGCTTGCCGCGGAACCTCGCGTCATCGGCATTGCGCGCGCCGACGCGGTCATTCCCGGTATGGCTGCGGACACCGTCCTCCATGCCGGCCCGCCGATCGAGTGGGGAGACATGTGCGGCCCGATGCGCGGCGCCGTGATCGGCGGCCTCCTCTACGAGGGGCTCGTCAACTCCCCCGAGGACGCGGCCGAGCTCGCGGCGTCGGGCAGGATCCGGTTCGCGCCGTGCCACGAGCATCAGGCCGTCGGCCCGATGGCCGGGATCATCACGGCGTCGATGCCGGTCTGGATCGTCGAGAACGCCGCGTTCGGCAACCGCTCGTTCGCGACTCTGAACGAAGGGTTGGGGAAGGTCCTGCGCTACGGCGCCTACTCGGAGGAAGTCATCGCGCGCCTCGTCTGGATGCGCGACGTCCTCGCGCCGCTCCTCACAAAGGCGTTGCGCAAGCACGGCCCACTCGACCTGCGAAGCCTCCTCGCTCAGGCGCTTCAGATGGGCGACGAAGGCCACAACCGCAACCGGGCCGCGACATCGCTCTTCATTCGCGAACTGGCTCCGCACCTCGTGCGACTGGCGGCGCGGCGCGACGATGTGGCGCGCGTCTTCGAGTTCCTGAACGGGAATGACCACTTCACGTTGAATCTCTCGATGCCGGCGGCGAAGTGCGCGCTCGACGCCGCGGCGGAGACGCCGGGAAGCTCGCTCGTGACCGTCATGGCCAGGAACGGGACCGAATTCGGGATCCGCCTCGCCGGGACCGGCGCGCGCTGGTTCACGGCGCCCGCGCCGAAGGTGGAAGGTCTCTACTTCCCCGGCTACGGGCCCGACGACGCGGCGCCCGACATTGGCGACTCCGCGATCACCGAAACCGGCGGCTACGGCGGATTCGCGATGGCGGCCGCGCCAGCGATCGTCCAATTCGTCGGTGGAAGCCCAGCGAAGGCGCTTGAGACCACGCGGCGGATGGCGAGGATCACGATGGCTGAGAGCCCCATCTACCGCATTCCGGCGCTCGGCTTCCGCGGCACGCCGACGGGCATTGACGTCCTGCGCGTCGTCGAGACCGGCATCCTGCCGGCGATCAACACCGGAATCGCGCACAAGGAGCCGGGCGTCGGCATGATCGGCGCCGGGCTCGTGACTCCGCCGTTCGACTGCTTCGCGCAGGCGGCCCGCGCCCTCGCCGAGACGCTGCAAGCGCCGGAGGCACAGCCATGACCGCACGGACTCTTCCCGGCTCTCGGAAACCAACGAGCTCAACAAGCTCGGTCAACGCAATCGGGCGACTCTTCGAACCGCGCACTGCGCACTGCGAACCCTCCAAGGAGGCAAGATCATGAGGCTCATCGACCTAACGATTCCGCTTTCGATCGCCACGCCGCCGTGGCCGACCTACGAGCCGCTCCAGGTGAAATACTTCAAGCGGCTCGCCCCGAACGGCGCGAATGGCCAGCTTTTGACGCACTCGAACCACGTCGGCACGCACCTCGACGGCGAGATCCACTTCTACACGCCCGGAAAGGACATCGCCCAGCTCAGCCTCGACTTCCTCGTGCATGAGGGCGTCATCGTCGATCTCTCCGACGCCGTCGGCGACTACGACATCTACACGTCGGCGATGATCGAGGAACGGGTCGAGGTGAAGGAAGGCGACATCCTCATCCTCCATACCGGATACCACCACTACGGTTGGGACCAGCCGACGGCCGACGAGGTGCGGTACATGGTCAAGCACCCCGGCCCCGACCGCGAGTTCGCGCTGTGGTGCCGTGAGAAGAAGATCCGCTGGATCGGCGTCGACTGCGGATCCGCAGACCACCCGATGAACACGATCATCCGCGACTGGATGCCGCGGCAGGCCAAGGAGGCCGACGCTCACTTCCGCGCCAAGTACGGCCGGCCGCTGGCAGAGTATTTCGACCCCGGCAAGTACCAGCTCATGCACATTGAGCTGTTCAGCCACGGGATCATTCACGCCGAGTGCCTCGGCGGCGACATCGACCTCTTGCTCAATCAGCGCGCCGTGATCGGCTGCTTCCCGTGGCGTTTCGTTGACGGCGAGAGCTCGATCGCGCGCATCGTGGCGATGGTCGACGACGACCGCTACGACGAACTCATGGCCGTCAAGGCCGAGTGCGTCCTGACCAAGCACGGCGACGTCGCCGGGGCGAAGAACCCGCAACTCCACGAAGTCGGGCGAACGTAGCCAAACGGGCCAGCGGAAGCATCACCCCTCGTTGCTTCCGCCCTAGGTGAAGGCACCGACGCTCGCGCCTTCACCCGTGCGGCTAGGGTCGAAGCGGCGCAGCGCTTCGACTGGCCGACCGCGCATTGTGCAGCGGAAGCACTTCCGTTCGGTGCTTCCGCCGTAGGTGAAGGCGCCGACGCCCGTGCCTTTGCCCGTGCCGGGTCGGGGTTGGGCTACAGGGTTTTCGTCATCTGGAGATCGCGCGCGCCGTCCGGCGCGGCGTCGGCAACGAACCCCAGGCTCGCGTACAGCGCACGCGCCGGCGCGTTGTCGGCACGAACGTAGAGCAAGACGGTGTGAACGCCGTCGGCCTTGGCGAGGTCGAACATCTGCTCGAGGATCGCGTGCCCCACGCCACGGCCACGGTGTCCTTGATGGACGAAGAGGTCGAAGAGGACGCGCGTGTCCGCGGGCATGTCGGGGAAGACGCCGACCCAAACGAATCCCAACTCACACGAGGTGCCATCTCTGGCAATCCGGAACGCGTGGTTCGGCGTATCCATCCCGTTGGGCAAGAGCATGGGGATCATCGCGCCGAGCTGGACGCGCTCGGCCTTCGGATCGGTGCCGTTCACCCAAGCGCGGTCTTGTGCCTGACGTTCCGCGGACAAGGCAAACCAACGATCGAATTCGTCTTTGGTTGGATGATCGAGTCTGATCATGCGCTTCCTCCTCAGCCGTCAGTGGATGAGTGTAGATGCCGCGGCGATGGGTTCAACGGTCGCTCGAGCCCTCCACACGTTGCGGCGGCGAGTCTCGCGAGGCGTGCTGGGCTCGGGTGCCGTCTTCCCTAGAGGAGAAGCTCCGGGTGTGCGTCCTTCTCTCGGCCATACTATGATCGATCGTCCCTGACTCGGGGAGGAGGCGGTGCGCCGGAAGCGCGATCGCAGTCCCTCGTCTCAGGGAGTCAAGGAGAGTGACCGTGTCTGGCCTGACAACGGCTATCGTGGCGGTTGTGGGTGGGTTTCTGTTCCTGGTCGTGCTTCTGAACTCAATCCGTAACATCGGACCGACGGAGGTCGGACTCGTCCTGAAGCGGATCAGCTTCAGGAAGCTCCAGGGCGACGACCCGATCGCGTTTCGCGGCGAGGCGGGGTACCAGGCCGACCTCCTGCGAGCGGGTCTCTGGTTCAAGTTGTGGCCGGTCTACAAGGTGACGCGACACCCGATGGTCCAGGTGCCGGCAGGCGAGATCGGCGTCGTGATTGCGCAAGTCGGGCAGAGTCTCAAGGAAGGCCAGAAGTCGGGGATCTACAAGCCCGCGTTCGGCGATTTCTCCGACGTGCGGGCGTTCGTGGAGAACGGCGGACAGAAGGGGCCGCAACGGCCAACGCTGCGACCCGGTTCCGTTGCCGCCGTCCACCCGGCAGCATTCCTCGTGCGCACAGCGAGCGGGATGTACGGCGTGCCCATCTCCAAGGAGGCGCTCGAAAAGGCACGGGCTCTTCCGTCGGATCGATTCAAGCAGGTCGTCATTAGGCCTCAGGTCGTTGTCGGCTCCGATCAGCAAGAGATCGGCGCCCTGCACGTCCATGATCAACTGATCCAAAACGTTGAGAAACGAAATGTCTTCGCCGTCGACGGAGGGGGCCGGGGATCTAGCTCCGCCGAGCAGACCGCCCCGAAGGCGACGCCGGAGTCGGGCGGGCGGGCGTTCGAGGATCCGATGAAGGGCAAGGTGAAGCTTGTCGACGTGATCGGCATCGTGCGCGTGCACGAGGGACCGCCACTCGAACCGGGTGACATCGCCTGCCGCATCGGCGGCTTCGAGGACACCCGCAAGCGAGAAGAGGCGGGCGCGACCGACGCGCAGCTTGCGGACCTGATCATGGACAGCAAGGTGAAACTCCATGATAACTATCAGGACTTCCAGGCATTCCTCGACGCCGGCGGAAGGATCGGTCTGCAGCATGATCCGCTGCTCTACGGGACGTTCAACCTGAACCCGTACCTCGTCGAGGTCGAGCTTGTCCCGATGCTCGTCGTGGAGCAGGGCCAGGTGGCGGTCGTCAAGTCCTACGTCGGGC
>JBFYRA010000073.1:0-3511 GCA_041302485.1 Candidatus Bipolaricaulota bacterium | reverse complement strand
TCGGGTCGCGTCCGAGGCCGAGCTGGTGCAGAAAGAGGCCGTAGACGCCGAACTCTTTTCGCAGCAGACTCTCCGATGCCGCGCCGAGATCGGCGAGCGTGTAGAGGCCGAGTATATGTAGCCGCCGTTCGATGCGATGACCGATGCCGTTCGGTTTGTTTCGCTTGCCGATGAGCTTGGCGAAGACCCTGCCGGCCGAAGCGATGCCGAGCGTGGCCGTGATGCAGGGTCCGAGCGCGTCGTGGAATCGGCACTGGATGTCGCGCGCCATCGCAACGGGACCGCCGCGCCGCGCCGCCTCTTGCGAGACGTCCATGAACACCTCGTCGATCGAGAAGACCTCGATCATGGCGGTGTACTCCTTGAGGATCTCGAGGAAACGCTTTGTCGTCTCGACGTAGCGCTCGGGGTGGCCGGAGACGAGGATGAGCTCGGGGCAGTGGCGCTTGGCCTCCCACACGGGCATGGCCGTGGTCACGGGATAGCGCTTCGCTTCGCGCGAGAACGCGGTGACGATCGACCGCTCGGTCGGCTTGCCGGTGACGCCGATCGGCTTGCCGCGCAGGGACGGCTGCGCCTGTTGCTCGACCGAGGCGAAGTAGGAGTCCATGTCCAGATGGATGATGCAGCGACTCATCTCGCCTCCTACGGATCCATCTCCATCTCCTCGAGCGTCCAACGCCCGGCGCGCGTGTTGAGGCGCAGGTGGAAGTGATCGCCGGCCGAGGTCACGGAATAGCAGAGATAGACAGTCTCTCCTACGCGTTCCGTGTGGACGAAATTCGTCCGGGCGACTTCGTAGCGTCGCCCGCCCCAACGGAAAGCGTGGAGTTCAGGATGCGATTGATCGCGCCGGTAGATGACCAACGCATCCACCGACTGGCCCACCTTGCGGATCATGTCCGTTCACCGTGTTCATTGTACGGAATGAACACGCGCTGTCAATGACCGCCCAGCGGGCCCGGGGCGTAGTTCCTCAGTCGAGAATGGCATGGAAACGGTATTGCGTCTGCGGCGCGGATGCGTCGATCTTTTCTTCGCGCACCAACTGCAGGCGGACGAGGCGTCGAACGCGGTTGTGGCAGACGTTGGCGGGAATGCCGAGTTGGTCTGCCAATTCTTTTGTTGTCGCGCTGCCGCGCTCGTTCAAGAGCTCGAGCGTCTCGACGAGCGGGCGGGCGAGGCGGCCGAGCACGCGCCACGCGCCGTTTCGCCCGCCGACGCGGCAGAGCATGGCGAGTTTGCGCTGCGCGAGTTTGTCGTCGAGGTCTTCGACGAGATCGGCGGACGGCGAGTGGACGACGACGGTCCGGTCGCCGTGGGCGCCCGAGGAGAGGACCTGGCAGATCTTGCCGATTGCCTCGTCGGCGAACGAGCCGGAGAGGACGTCGATCTCGGCGAGCGAGAGAACGAGTTGGCCGCCGGGCGGAAGAAGTTCGAGCGCGGCGAGGAGCGCGCGACGGGCTGACTCGCCTTCGAGGCGAGTTCCCAATCGCCGGCCGAACTGGGAGATCTCAAGCGTCGTCTTCTTCATCGACTTCATTGAACCCCGGATCGCCTGGCGATGCAAGCCTGCCATGGGGTGGAATAGCGAGTCAGCGATGGATGGTCGGGAAACACATCAAGGATAAAAGCGCCAAACATCTACAGTGAGGGGACGATATACTGCAGGCATGGCGAACGTCATGGCCTTCGTCGACGGATTCAATCTCTATCATGCGCTAGACAAGAGAGACGCATGGGGCGACAAGCCTTTCCAGGGCTACAAGTGGCTCAACTACTGGGCTCTGTGCGAGCGCTATGTTGCTCCGGGCGACGCCCTGGCTGCCGTGTACTGGTTCACTGCGTATGTCCCATGGAAGTCAAGCTCGGGCAAAGCGAAGAAGGCGCGGCACCGGATCCTGGTTGCCGCGAATCGGAACCTCGGGGTGCTGGTCGAGTGGGGCAGGTTCCGTCCGGTCTCCCGGCGGTGTCGGGCGTTCTGCGGCGTTGAGTACCGGACTTACGAAGAAAAGCGGACCGATGTCAAGATCGCGTTGCACATCCAGAAGCTCGCTTACGAACGCGCGTACACGAAGGGCATCCTGATCTCCGGCGACAGCGATCTCGTTCCGGCTGTCGAGATCGCTGCCTCCATCGATCCAGACATCCGCTTCCTGAACGTCCTGCCCGTTGGGCAGAACTCCGCCGAGCTATCGCGGATCAAGCATGCAGTGCAGATCCACATGACGCGCGGAGATCTCTCGGCGAGTCGCCTGCCTGACCGAGTCGTTCTGGCCAGCGGGGCAGAGCTCCGTTGTCCGAAGGAGTGGATGTGTCCGAAAGAAGAAGCCGCGCCACCCAAGGATGGCGCGGGACCCACGAGCGGAAGCCGTGGGAATGAGAATCGCAGTTAGTATATGTCAAGGGGCGACGGCGTCAAGCGCACGACACCCCAGAGAGCCCTGCTTCGGCCCAGGCAATCCAAGCACCGCGCCCCGCAGCCCGCTCCGGTGGAGGTGCCGCCCGATGGCTTGCCCAGAGCGGCTACCCGCCGAGTGGCTTGCCACCGAGCGGCCCGCCACTGAGTGGCTCGCCGATTCCGAAGACCGCACGTGGGATGGAAAGCGCGATCTGGACGCCCGGGAAGGGAGCGACGTCGACGATGTCGCCGCCGAGATCGGACTGGTAGAGAAGAGCCGTTCCGGAGCGGACGAGGACCGTGCCCTCCCACGAGCGCACGAGGCGGAAGATGCGCTCGAGCTCGTGGCCGCGGCCGGGATCGCGGAACCGGCTCACCCCGTCGAAGACGACCGCGCGCAGCGCGTCGGCATCGGCGCGTGAGCTCGGGGCGGAGTCTGATGCGCAGGCTTGGCCCGTTCGCCCGCCAAGACCCAGGCTGCGAGCGAGCCCGATTCCCTTGTCGGCCACCGCAAGCTCGACGGAGGCGCCGTCATCGTGCAGCGCGGCGATGCCGTGCGGATCGGGGACATCGCCCGTCGCGTTGGCGTGCTGCGGAATGTTCTGAAAAAGCTCGAGCAGGATGCGCAAGAAGCGTCGGCGCGGCGACTCGTCGAGCGGGAACCTGTCGGAAAGCCGTTCGTCGAACGCGCCGACGAGGCGAGACACGTCATCCTCGCGCCCGATCGCCGCGATGGGACTGACGACGAGAGGGGCCTGTCCGGGATTGGCGAGATCCTGCGTCGCACCGGCCGGCCGCTCCGCCGATCGCGAGACGGACTCCGCCTTCACGTCGGCGAAGAACCCCATCGCGGTCATCCAGTGGCGAACGGGCGACTCGGGCCAGGCGACGCGGAGCGGGCGGCCTTCCTCCCGCGCCTGGCGCACGAGCAGATCGAGAAAGAGGAGCGCGTGGACGTCGATCGACGTGATGCCGCGCAGGTCGATCGATCGCTCGCCCGAGGCGACCGCATCGACAACCTCCTCCATCGTCTCGTTCGTCAAGCGCACGGCGCCTCCATTGGAAACCGAGGACGATTGTAGCGTCGCACCTTGTGTGCGACGTTGACGG
>JBFYRA010000064.1:0-6851 GCA_041302485.1 Candidatus Bipolaricaulota bacterium | reverse complement strand
ATCGCGGCAGGATTGGACAGGTTCCGCAGGCCGGCCGGCGCGGGCGACACAGCGTGCGTCCCAACTGGATGAGCAGGAGATGCAGATCGCGCAGAAGCGCGGGGTCCCGCGGCAGCGCGGCGTTCGCGTGACGGAACGCGTCTCCTGTCCTCGGAATCGCTCCCATGCGCCGCATTACGCGCCCGATGTGCGTGTCGACGGGGAAGAATGGAAGCCGGAACGAGAACAGGAGGACGATCGACGCGGTCTTCGTCCCGACGCCACGGGACGCACGCAGCCATGCGAACGCCGCGTCGGGCGCAAGACCGCCGAGAAAACTGAGGTCGAGTCTCCCCGCCTCGACGCGAACCCGTCGCAACACGTCGCAGATCGTTCGCGCCTTCTGGTCCTGGAGGCCGGCAGTGCGGATCGCCGCGGCGAGTTCCGGCACGTCGGCCCGCGACGCCTCTTCGAGAGAGCCGAAGCGTCCGAGGAGCGAAGCGTAGGCCCGGTCGCGGTTCGTGTCGTTTGTGTTCTGCGATAGAATGGTCGTGACCAGGACCTCGAGAGGATCCTGTGACGGGAAGGTCGGTCGGCCGTAGGCATCGGCGAGGCGGTCTCGAATCCATTCTGCGGTCCGGCGCTGCATGGCCCGAGGATAGACAGGACGCAGAGCAGCCGCAAGAGGCTGCGGAGGAGTCGGCGTGATCCAAGCGACCAATGGACGGGAACTCGTGCTGCGTCTGCGCGACGGCGACGATCTCATCGCATCCCTCCGCGGACTCGCCGTCGATTCAGCGGTCATCGCAGCAGGAATCGGCATGGTCCGCAATCTGCGACTCGGCTACTGGAACGGCCACGCGTATTGCGAGACGGGCGTTGCGGAACCCTGCGAACTCATCTCGATGCAGGGGACGATCGCGGCATCGGGCAACGGCCCTTTCGTCCATTGTCATGTCTCGGTGGCCGGACGCGACGGCACGGCTCGCGGCGGGCACCTGCTCGCGGCAACGGTCGAGAACACCGCCGAGATCGTGTTGCTTCTCGTGCCGGGGATTCGCCTGGAGCGTCGGGCGGAGGGGGAACGGCCGAGCGTCTTGTTCCCGTCAGTCGAAGACGGTACCGCGGTGTAGTCCGTTCAGGAACTCCGCGCCGCTCGTGCGCGGACGCCCTTCCCGCTGGATCTCGAGAACGTCGACGAAGCGGTCGCTACAGGCAACGAGGAGGCGCCTTGCCTCGCGCGGCCCGAGGGCGCCCGGGGCGACGCCACCGACCGAAACGGATGTCGGAAAGACTCTGTGGATCTTGATTCTTCCGCCATCGAGTGTCGTCCACGCGCCAGGCCACGGGTCCATGCCGCGGACGAGGTTGTGCACGACGCGGGCCGGCTGCGTCCAATCGATGCGCCCATCGTCGCGCCCGAGCTTCGGTGCGAGCGTCATCCCGTCCTCCGGCTGGGGAGTGGGCACCAAGGCGCCGCGGTCGAGACCGCCGAGCGTCTCGAGGATGACCTCGGCGCCGAGCGCGGCGAGGCGCTGTTCGAGCTGGCCTGCGGTCTCGTCATCGCCGATCGCGAGCGAGCGTGCGAGCAGAGTCGGCCCCGTGTCCATGCCGCGGTCGATGACGAACGTTGTGATCCCCGTTGTGGTCTCGCCGCGAGCGATGGCCCAGTTCACGGGCGCGGCGCCGCGATAGCGGGGCAAGAGCGATGCGTGGATGTTGATGGCGCCGTGCGGCGCCGACTCGAACACGGACGGACGGAGAAGCTGACCGTATGCGGCAACGACGAGGACGTCGGGCCGCGACTCGCGCAGCAGCGCGAGCGCTTCGTCGCGATGAACGCGCTCGGGTTGGGCGACGGGAAGGCCGAGTTGCTCGGCAACGCGTTTCACGGGGGGGGCCGACAAGAGGGCATGTCGTCCGACGGGTCGGTCCGGCTGCGTCACGACGAGGGCGACGTGGTGGCGCTCGGCGACGGCTCGCAACGCGGGCACGGCAAACTCGGATGTCCCAAGGAAGACGGCTCGCATCAGTCCTCCCCGCGTCGCTGATTCCGCTTGTACTCCTGGATGGCGCTTCGACGCCGCGCCGGGCTCAGGTGATCGATGAACAGGTGGCCGTTCAGGTGGTCCATCTCGTGCTGCATTGCACGGGCGAGCAGCCCTTCGCCCGTGATCTCGATCCGCTCTCCGTCGAGCGTGGTTCCGACGATCGTGGCGCGGCGGCACCGCGGCACGGGAGCGCTCACGCCCGGAACGCTCAGGCAGCCTTCGGACAAACCCTCCGCTTCGCCCTCGACCGAGACCAGCTCGGGGTTGATCAAGATGTGGAATACGCCTTCGACGTCGAGAACGATGACGCGCTTCGACACCCCGATCTGGGGCGCAGCCAGGCCGGCGCCGTTGGCGCGCAGCATGGCCTCGACCATCGTGTCGCAGAGAGCGCGTACGCTGTCGTCGATCTCTGTCACCGGCTGGGCCGGGCGCCGAAGCACGGGGTCGCCGAACTCGCGAATCTGCGTGGCTTTTCCTTGCATGGCCGCTCACCGCATTATAGAGTAGTCCTCTGTATGCCACAAGAGAACAGCGATCCGCGCGCCGCGGCCAGGAAGATCCTCGACCTCGAGGCGGCGACGGGATTCCGCGACACCGCGGTCACGGGGGGAATCGAAGCATTCGCCGCTCGCTGGGGAACGGACGCGGTGGCCATCGCGAACGGCTACGCGCACAGCGGCCGTGCTGCGCGCGAGAGTGCGATTACCCGCCTGCGGCAGGAACTCGGACTCGATGCCTCCACACCCGAACCCGCAGCGCCTGACACACTTGAGCGCGTGCGTGAGGCCCCCGGGCCGGCGCAGGCGGAGCAGAGGCCGGCGTCCGCAGCGAGAGCGAACGACGCGAGCGGCCTTCGCATGGCCGTCTCGGACATGAAGGGCGTAGGTCCGAAGCGCGCCGAACTCCTCGCGCGGCTCGGTATCGCCACCGCGGAAGACCTCGTGCACTACCTGCCGCGCAAGCTCGAGGATCGCGGCCGCTTCGTACCGATCGGCCAACTTCACGCCGACCAGGATGCCGCCGTGCGCGGCACGGTCGCGGCCGTCGATCAGCGTCGCGTCGGGCGCGGCATGACCGTCGTCAAGGCCGCGATCGGCGACGGAACGGGATTCCTCTACGCAGTCTGGTTCAACCAGCCGTGGCTCGCGAAGCAGTTTCGCCGCGGCGACGAGATCGACCTCTACGGTCACGTGGAGTTTCGGTTCCGCGAATGCCAGATGTCGTCGCCAGTCTGGGAGCCCGCGGGCACGGGCGCCGAGATCGGCCGGCTCGTCCCGATCTACTCGACGACCGAAGGGTTGCCGGATCGCCTGCTTCGCTCGCTCGTCCGCCAGAGCCTCGAACAGCTTGCTGGGGCTCTGCGTGATGTCATCCCGGCCGACACCGCGGCCGAGCACCGCCTTCTGACGAAGGCGGACGCCATCTCGATCATCCACGCTCCCGCGAGCGCGGCGGAGTTCGAGCGTGCGCGACGAACCCTCGCCTTCGAGGAGCTCTTTCTCCTACAGGTCGGGCTCTCGTTGGCTCCGCGCGACCGGGCGGGCGTCATCCACGCGGGATCCGGGCAGCTCGTCAACTCGTTCCTCGCCGCGCTCCCGTTCTCTCTGACGCAGGCGCAGCAGCGGGCGCTGCGGGAGATTCGCAGCGACCTCTCGCGGCCGCTGCGCATGATGCGGCTCTTGCAGGGCGACGTGGGCTCGGGCAAGACCCTCGTGGCCGTGGTGGCTGCGCTCGGGGCGATCGAAGCCGGGTTCCAGGCGGCGCTCATGGCGCCGACGGAGATCCTGGCCGAGCAGCACGCGGCGAACCTTGCGCGGGCGCTCGAAGGCCTGCCCGTGCGGACCGCTCTCCTGACCAGCGCCACGTCGGCCAAGGGCGCGTTGAGAAAAGCCATCGAGTCGGGAGAGATTGACCTGCTTATCGGGACGCACGCGCTGATCCAGGAGGCGGTGACGTTCCGCGCGCTGGGCCTGGTCGTCATCGACGAGCAACACCGCTTTGGCGTCGTCCAACGGTCGCAGATCGAGGAGAAGGGGCGCGACGTGGATCTGTTGGTGATGAGCGCGACGCCCATCCCGCGGACGATCGCGCTCACCCTGTACGGCGAATTCGACGTGTCCGTGCTGGACGAGTTCCCGCTTGGGCCGAAGCAGACGCGCACCGAGTGGATCGCCGAGCGCGAACGAGACCTCGTCTACGAGCGGGTCGCCTCGTTTCTGGCCGCCGGGCGGCGCGGCTACGTGGTTCTGCCGCTCATCGAGGAGTCGGAGAAGGTGGACGCGAAGGCAGCCGTGCAGGTATCCGAGGAGCTCGCTCGCCGATTCGGACGCGACCGCGTCGGCCTTCTTCACGGCCGGCTCTCGTCCGCCGACAAGGCGGCGGTGATGGAGAAGTTCCGCTCTGGCGATGTGCACGTGCTCGTCTCAACGACCGTGGTTGAGGTCGGCGTCGACGTCCTCGACGCCGACTTCATGGTGATCGAGCACGCCGATCGATTCGGCCTGTCGCAGCTGCACCAGCTTCGCGGCAGGATCGGACGCGCGGGGCAGGACTCGACCTGTTTCGCGCTCGCCGACGCGAAGACCGAGGAGGCGAGGCGAAGACTCACAGCGTTCCGCGACACATCGGACGGCTTCGTGATCGCCGAGGAGGACCTGCGGATTCGCGGGCCCGGCGACCTCCTGGGAACGCATCAACACGGGTTCCTTTCGCAACTGCGGGCCGCCGACCTGTTCGCGGATGTCGATCTGATGCGTCGGGCGCAGACGGCCGCGCGCGATGTCCGCGAGCGCGGCGCAAGCGCCGAGCTCTTGGAGGCGGTCGATCGGCGGTTTGGCGACGTGATCCGATGGTTGCGCGTCTGAGGACGCGAAGAAGCACAACGCAGAGCGCGCGGAGGGGACAGAGAGGTCGCAGAGAGGCGTAGGGGCGCACGGCCGTGCGCCCCCATGGAAGGATGACATGACCTACGACGGTCCCGACATGCATCATCGTCGTTCGATTCGCCTTCCGGGCTACGATTACGCACAGCCTGGCGCGTACTTCGTCACGATCTGCACCCATGGCCGGGAGTGTGTGCTGGGCGAGGTCATGGATGGACGGGTCAACCTCTCCCCGTTCGGCGAAGTGGTTCATGAGGAATGGGAACGATCGGCGGTGATTCGGCCCGAGCTGGAGTTGGACGCTTTCGTGATCATGCCGAGTCACCTGCACGGCATCGTGGTCATCACCGGCGATGTCTCCGTGGGATTGCATTCCGTAGGGGCGCACGGCCGTGCGCCCCTACACCGCGCCCCGAGGTCGTTGGGATCGTTCATCGCCGGGTTCAAATCGACGACGACGAGGCGGGTCAACCTGGCCCGCGGTACTCCAGGAGCATCCTTCTGGCAGAGGGGCTACTACGAGCACGTCATCCGCGACGCGGGCGACCTTGAGAAGATCGGGACGTACATTGCGGAGAACCCGCTCTCCTGGGGACTGGACGAGAACTTCCCGGATCCTCGGCCGGACGGGTGAGGGTGACGCATGTGTCGCCCCTACTGGAATGGATGTGTGATTGCAGGACGTGACCCCCACTGGGTAGCTTCAGTGGCTTTGGGCGATGCGCCGTAGCGCCTCGGTGGCCCCGACCTTGGTGACGCGTCCCTCGGCGACCCCAAGTGTCAGGTTGTAGAGAGCCGGCGAGCCGTGGGCGATCGAGATGCCGTTCAGCTCCAGGAACACCAGCGCGGCGAGAAGTCCGGTGCGCTTGTTGCCGTCAACGAAGGGGTGGTTCTGCACGATGTGGAAGAGGTACGCCGCGGCCATGCCGAAGAGCTCGCGATGGGCGAAGACCCCGTCGAAGGTCGTCCGGGCCTGCGCGACGGCCGACTCGAGCAGGCCGCGATCGCGAACGCCAGCCGCCCCACCGTAGCGGGCGAGCTGGAGCGCGTGCAGGTCCAGCACGTCATCAACTTCGAGGAAGTCAGGCGACTCGTCGCTCACTTGGCGAGCTTCCTCATCGTCTCGTCATGCGTGTCCATCACACGCGCGGCCGCTGCGTTGAGTCGCGCCGATCGGTTCCTGCGCTGCGGACGGATGATGAGCATCTCGCCGTCGGTTCGCACCTCGAGCGGGGTCTCCTTGTCGATCTCCAGCAGCTCCAAGATAGGACGCTCGATGATCAGCCCGAGGCTGTTGCCGATCGCGGTCAGTCTCTTGATCATAGCTATCGCCTCCGTAGTAACGACGTACTAATGAAAGTATAACGAAAGTATAACGTCGGCCATGCAGGTGGCAAGGTCGGCAGTCGTCCCTTGGATTCAGGATCGCGACAGCCGAAGGCAGACCCGGAGGAGCGGGAACGCAGAGCGCGTTGGGCAGAGAGAGCTCAGGCGGGAAAAGGACTGGAGCAGCGAAGCTCGGGGAGAGGCACGGAGATAGCCGCAGAGGCGAGTGGACGGTCGAGTGGTGGCAGGCTCCCGAATGTCAGCCTGAGGTCTCACTCTGCAGACTCCGCGCGCTCTGCGGTCTGTCCTGCTCTGCGACCTCTGCGTTGATGTTTCCCAGGTGGTGGGTCTACGGTAGGGGCGCACGGCCGTGCGCCCCTACATCCTGTCTCCCTGGCGTGCCCCTACGCGTGAATTCGAGTCCCGATGCGGCGGCCGGCGGCGAGCGCAGCGAGCGCGCCGGGCTTGGCGAAGTCGAAGATCTCGATCGGGAGCGCGTGCTCGCGGCAGATCTCGACGGCGATCTGATCCATCACGCCATAGCGAGCTGCGAGGAATTCGTCGAACGAGACGTCGTCCAAGCGGCGCGCGGAAGGGTCCGCGACCGGGT
>JBFYRA010000052.1:0-2789 GCA_041302485.1 Candidatus Bipolaricaulota bacterium | reverse complement strand
TTCCTACAAAGACATCTGTGCACGCCGCCGCAGCGAACGTCATGCCAACAACTGCGACAAACGCTACCCAGAAAAGCCTCCTGCTCTGCATGCCGAAAACCTCCTTGGTGCCTCCAACGACTTGCCACCGAAGCCTCAGGACAGCGGCCTGCGTGTTCGCCTAACCACCACCTCCCAAAGAGCAAGCGGAGCGACGAACGCCGCTCCGCTTGCTCCGCTCTTCTTCTCCATGCCTTGCCAACGGCAAGCCCAAATCTCCCCCTTCACCTACTCGTACGCGACCCGGCTCCTGTCGACGCTGTCGGGGTTTGCGAAGTAGCGGCCGACCCCCTTGTCGATCATCTCTTCGTATCCAGGAAGACCTGTCAAGACGATCGGATCGGCCTTGTGGAATCGCGTCCACATCTCAGTAATGACCTCCATCGTCCGAACATGACGCGCGACGCGGATGTCAATCGACCATCCTGTCTCATCGATCGGCCAGTAGAGGAGACCGGCTTCGCCGGCCTTCATGACGAACTCGTCCTTCCCCGTCAGTAGCAGCGCCTCGTCAGTGATGCCGCGAACTCGATCGAGGAAAGGCTCGGGGGACTCAAGCAGGAGCGCCGGGCTGTTCGAGTGATCGCCGATCTCGCGGTGCGACAAGCCGTGCAGGGCGAGCGGCGAGATCTCCATGCCAAGTCGGAACTCTTCCGCGGTGAGTGTCATCGACGTCATCGCCGCGACATTCAGCGCCTTCTGGTGCGCCACGATCGTCCCGATGATCGGGTACTCGAGTTCGGCCTCGTGGAGGTCGATCGTCAGGTCGACGCCCTCCTGATCGATCAACTGCATGAACGCATGGGACGTCCGTTCGGCCAGGCTGCCGTCCGGTCGCCCAGGCCAGGTGCGGTTCATGTTCCGCACGTCCATGTACGCGAGGAGCTGGCCGCTCGGGTAGTGCACGTACGTCTCAGGATCGGGCCACGAGTCGAGTGGGTTGGCCCAACGATCGCCCATGCGGAACTTCTTTGACCCCCATTCCGTCTTGATGGTAAAGAACTGCGGATAGGCATCGCCCGGCCGTGTCACCGTGCTCGCGCTCCGATTCTGGTGGATGGCGACGATCAGGCGGCCGGTGGTCGGCTTCGCGTTCTCGACCAACACCTGAGCCGCGAGGTTCGTTGCCGGCTCCTCGGCGTGCACGGCGGCGATCACGAGCAGGGTTCCCCCCGGCACGCCGCTGTCGAGGACATAGATATTGCAGTCGTTGATCGAGCCCTTGAGAGGAGCGAAGTAGTCTCCCAGAGTCTTCACGTCCGTCACGCCGGGCCCGAGAACGACCGTCTCCTTGTAGAGGCGGTGCTGAGCGAACGCGATCCCGGCTGAAACGAGAATGGCCGCCCACACGGCAAGAGCAAGTCCCTTGACGATCGACGTCTTGTCTAGTCTCATCGAGTGCCTCCGTCCCGCGTCACTTGAGGCGGAACAAGCGGAGCATGAACGGCATGAGAATGACGAGGTACAGAATCGCCTTCTGCGCATCCTTGCTCTTGACAAAGTTCCAGAACAGCACGGCTCCGAAGAACGCGGTGATGCCGTAGTACAGGACCATGATCGCCGTCGTCATCGCTGTTCACCTCGCAGACTCGTCATCGCGATCACCCCGCCACCAGGAACTTGAGTTCGTTGCCGAAGATGATGTACAGCGTTCCCAGGAGCAGAATGAATGCCGAGGGGACGAGACATCGTCTTACGAAACCCTTGTAGTAAGGCCCCGTGTAGCCGACGGTCATCGCCGTCGCGCGGCCGACGACTGTTGTCGGAGGCAGCATGTCGCCGATCGGGAACATCACGGCCATTCCCGACAGCGCGATGATCGGATTGATGCCCTTCATGTTCAGGAGGAAGATGAGCGGGATCGCGAGCAGGGGCGCCGCCGCGTACTGCACCAGGCCCTCAGCGAACGGCAAGATCAGCCACAAGGTCGCGAAGATGACGCCGAGTGGCAACGTCACGACGCCGAGCGAGATGAGCCCGCGAGCTCCGGTGAGCGCCATGATCTGCACCAGGATCCCGACAACGACCATGACCCCGATCAACGGAAGGAGTCCCTCTACGGTCTCGCGCGCGATCTTTAACAGGGGCAGCCGCACCGGACTGATCACGGCGGTCACGGCGGACACGATGACGAACATCAAGGGCAGGCCGAGCGTCGGCATCGTCCACGGCCAGACTCGTCCGGCAAGCATGAGCCCCAGCAGGATGACGAACGGCAGGGTGACCTTCCACGCGCGCATGCCCGGCGTCGGTTCGGGCAGTTCGACCATGATCTTGTCGAGCTCGACAGGCGTCCCTTTCCAGCCCAGGTAGAACATGCTGAACACCGACCCGAGCACGGAGACGATGCCGAGAGGAAGGAAGAACCCGACGTACGGCATGTTTGCGCCGGCAGCCGCCATCATCGCCCAGAGGTTGATTGGCGGCGCGGCAGCGCTCATCGCCGCACAGAGGAAGACGATCGCCGCAACACGGTCCTTCGAGATTCCCATGTAGCTGAGGACCGTCGCCACGAGCGCGCCCATGACGAGCACCGTCACGCTTCCGGCTCCCGTCAGCGCGCCCGGGATCAGCATCACGAGCGCGAGAAAGAGCAGCGTCAGCGCGCGGTGCTTGTGGAACCGGCGAATGATCCCGCGAATGATGAAACTCACCCCGCCCGCATGCTTGAGCAGGTTCATGAAGAACGTCGCCGTGATGAAGATCAGCGTCACATCGAAATACGTGAAAGCGCCGTCGACGATGTGACG
>JBFYRA010000072.1:0-32195 GCA_041302485.1 Candidatus Bipolaricaulota bacterium | reverse complement strand
ACGCCGCAGCACGAAACGCAAGCTCGGACGAGTCTACCGGATGATAAGATCCGCCGATTACGGCGGCTCCGATGTCGGCCAGAGGATATCCCGCGAGTGGACCGTTTGTCAACGTGCCGCGGACGGCGCTTTCGACGGCCCCAGCATAGGTCTTCGGGATCTGTTCCGAACTCGCCAGAAATGCAAACGTGATACCGCTGTCTCGCGGCAACGGCTCCAGTCGAAGCACGACGTGCGCGAACTGCCCCTTGCCAGCAGCCTGCCGCGCGAACCGTTCCTCGGCGACGACCGGCTCTCGCAACGTCTCCCGATAGGCCACCTGCGGAGTTCCGACGCTGGCGTGGATCCGCAGATCCTCGCGCAGCCGCCGGACGAGCACATCCAGATGGAGCTCGCCCATGCCGCCGATCACGACCTGATCCGTGGTCTCGTCAACGCGCACGTGGAAGGTCGGGTCCTCCTGCGCGAGCTTGGCCAATCCGTCCATGAGTTCGAGCCGTTCGGCTTCGGTTCTCGGCTCGACGGCGGCGAAGACGACGGGCTCGGGGAACTCGATCTTCTCGAGCAGGATCGGCGCGCTCTTGTCGCAAAGGGTGTCCCCGGTCGAGATGTCCTGGGACCCGACGATCGCAACGATATCGCCCGCCGTGGCCTCCTCGAGGGCCTGGCGCCGATTCGCGTGCATCCGGAACAGCTTCGTCACGCGAAGTCCCTTGCCCGTCGATGCGTCGAACGCATGCCCGCCCGCCTTCAGGACTCCCGAGTAGATGCGCAGGTAGACGAGCCGGCCGGCGTACGGGTCTGAGGTCACCTTGAACGCCAGTCCGCAAAACGGCGAGGCGGGGTCGGCCGCTCTCTCCTCGTTCCCGTCGACGCCTCGAACGGGCGGCATGTCGAGCGGCGACGGCAGGTATCGGACGACGGCGTCGAGCAACGGCTGAACGCCGATCTTCTGAAACGCAGAGCCCCCGACGACCGGAATCACGCCGTGGCCGATGCAGCCGCGACGCAGGGCGGCGTGGAAGTGCTCGGGCACGACCTCGCGACCTTCAAGAAACGCCTCCATCACTCGGTCGTCGAACTCGGCGACACGCTCGACAGCGAGCTCGCGGTAGAGCTCGACCTGGTCGTGAAGCTCTTGCGGCACCGGGCCGCGCATCATCTCCGCGCCATGCCGCTGGCTATCCCAGGTCACGAGTTCGCGCGCGAGCAGATCCACGATGCCGACCAGCTTGCGTTCAGCGTCTCGATGGGGCAGCGAGAGCGGCACGGTCTTGACGCCGAGCCGCGCCTCGATCATCTCGAGCGTCGCGGTGTAGCTCGACTCCGCGCGATCGAGCTTATTGACGAACGCGATGCGCGGGACTCTGTAGCGATCGGCCTGCCGCCACACGGTCTCCGACTGCGACTCGACCATCTCGACGCCCGAGAACAAGACGACGGCCCCGTCGAGCACGCGCAGGCTGCGCTCGACCTCGGCGGTGAAGTCCACATGGCCCGGCGTGTCGATGATGTTGATGCGGTAGTCGAGCCACGGGCAGCTCGTCGCTGCCGCGGTGATGGTGATCCCGCGCTCCCGCTCCTGGGCCATCCAGTCCATTTCGGTGTCACCCTCATGGACTTCGCCCATCTTGTGGATCTGGCCGGTGTAGAAGAGGATGCGTTCCGTGGTCGTCGTCTTTCCCGCGTCGATGTGCGCCATGATGCCGATGTTGCGCACTCGTTCGAGATCAGACGCACGCGGAGACACAGAGGTTCCTTTCCCGGGCTCCGGGCGAGGTGGGCGGGACTCTACCAGCGGTAGTGCGCGAAGGCCTTGTTCGACTCGGCCATGCGATGCGCGTCGAGTCGCTTCGTGTACGCCTTGCCCTCTTTGCGCGACGCATCCATGATCTCGGCGGCCAGTCTCTCGGCCATCGTGTGTTCGCCGCGCTCCCGCGACGCCGCAACGAGCCACCGCAGGGCAAGGGCCATCTGGCGGTCCTGCGGAACCTCGTAGGGGACCTGGTAGTTGGCGCCACCGACCCGGCGCGTACGAACTTCGAGCCGAGGCGAGCAGTTGGTGATCGCCTCGTTGAACACGTCGAGCGCGGGAGATCCGCTGCGCGACTCCACCGCATCGAGGGCCCCGTAGACGATGCTCTCGGCGGTAGGCTTCTTGCCTTCTTGCATGATGTAGTTGATCAGCTTGGCAAGCAGCTTGCTCTGGTGGCGGATGTCGGGCTTGACGTCACGACCGGGGATCTTCATGCTTGTCTCCTCAATGCTTCTTGGCACCGTACTTCGACCGGCCTTGATTCCGCGCCGTCACGCCTTCCGAGTCCAGGGTGCCGCGAATAATGTGGTACCGAACCCCCGGGAGATCCTTGACGCGCCCGCCTCGCACGAGCACCATCGAGTGCTCCTGCAGGTTGTGTCCCTCGCCGCCGATGTAGGCAGTGACTTCCTTCCCGTTGCTCATGCGCACGCGAGCGACCTTCCGCAGGGCCGAGTTCGGCTTCTTCGGAGTTCGCGTGTAGACGCGCGTGCATACTCCCCGCTTCTGCGGACAAGTGGCAAGCTGCGGCGCCTTGCTCTTCTTCGTCTTGGGCTTGCGCCCGAGTCGGATCAGTTGGTTGATCGTTGGCATCTCTGCTCCCTGGCTACGATGGCGCCGATTATAGGGCGGCGTCAGAATCCCTTCAAGCTTCCGTCGATTCCGCGTCCTCCGCCCCGGCCGCGGACCCCGTTGTGCCGGCTGAGGCGCCGACCCCAACGCGGAACCCGGTGCCCGCGGGGATTCTCTTGCCGACGATGATGCTCGGCTTGAGGCCTTCCAAGTCGTCCGTCTCGCCGCGCAGCGCGGCCTCCGCGAGCACCTTCGTCGTCCGCTGGAACGACGCGGCGGACAGCCATCCCTTCGTCGTGAGCGCGGCCTTCGAGATCCGAAGCAGCTCGCGCTCTCCGTCGGGCAGGCGTCTGGCGACGACCGGAATCTCCAGTGTCTCGTCGTCGCGAACGACGCGGACGATCTCGACACCCGCTCGGCGCGCCGCCGCAACCGTTGTCTCCGTCAGAAGATCGCCGCTCCGCGCGACGAGGTGATGCCCGTCGTCCTCAATGTCTTCGGCCAGCGGGAGCCCCATCGCGTCGGCGCGAGCTCTGTCCGCGTCGTTGTTCCACGTAGCGAGCGCCTTGATCTCCTTGCGGAATTCCTCGAGCGTGACGAGATCGCCGAGCAAGAACCGCGAGTCGCCGCGATCCATGACGCGAATGTTGTTCAGGATCTGACGAATGATCACTTCGAGGTGCTTGTCGTTGATGTCGACCCCTTGCTGCCGGTAGACCTTATGGATCTCCGTCAGCAGGTACTGGCGCGCCTTCTGGACCCCCGCCGCTTCCAGCACCGTGTGCGGCGCGACGATACCCTTGGTCAGGAGATCTCCCTCTTCCATCTTGTCGCCAACGCGAACCGTGACCGTCTTGTCGACCGTCACCACGCTCTTCGGTTCCACGCGCACGGTGGAGATCTCGCCGTCTGTCTCGATCGCTTCGACGCGCACGTTGCCCGTGTGCGGAATCTCGAGTCGAAGGATCGGCTCCCCGACGCGCACAGTCTCCCCGTGTCCTTTGAGGGCGGAGATGTCTCCGGTCAGTGGGATGCGAAGGCCGCCGCCGTCCGGGTTGTAGACCACGATGCGGTCGTCGAAGACCATGACCGTCCCCTCGGCGTCGGCGGCGACGAAGATCGGTTTCGAGCGGGACGTCACGGCCTTGCCGGCCTCAACGGTCTCGCCCGGCTCGACCAGGAGTCGGCCGCCGTACGGGATCTCGTGCTCGGCAATGTCGTCGTGGCCGTAGATCAGGCGGAAATGCCGGTCGCTGTCTTCGGCGAGTACGACCTTTGCCTTGCGCGCTGCGACAATCGGTTCGGTGTTGAACCGGTCCGTGAGCGCATCCTTCGCCTCGACGACGTCGCCCGTCTTCACCTTGACCGTTGCGCCGGCAGGGATGTCATACGACCGGTCGCCGCTCGGGGTGTCGATCACGAGCATCTCCTGCGTCCCGTCCTTCCGGCGAAGGAGGTAGATCTCTCCCTTGCACGGGCTCTTCACGCGGATCAGGTCGCCGATCATCACCTCGTCCCCGACATCCACGTTGAGGACGGCGGCCGGGACTGCCACGTCGCGCGGCTCGCCCGTGATTTCGACCTGGTCGTGCCCCGTCTCCGTCGAGACGATGCTCGTCACGATGCCGTCGAGCGGCGAGATGCCGGCTTCGCTCTCCTTCGTCGTCTTCCGTGCTTCGAATAGCTCCTCGGCGCGAGGCAGACCCTGCGTGATGTCCTCGCCGGCGACTCCCCCGAGGTGGAATGTGCGCATCGTGAGCTGCGTCCCCGGCTCGCCGACTGACTGCGCCGCGATGACGCCCACGGCGGTGCCGAGCGCAACCGGATGGTGGTTGCTCATGTCGTAGCCGTAGCACTTCTGGCAGACGCCGTTCGTCGTCTCGCACGTCATCGCCGAGCGGATCGCGACGCGGGGCCGGACGCGAATCTTCTTCACCTTCGCCGCCCGCAGCGCCTCGATCAGCCGTTCGGTGACCGTCTCATCGATCCTTACCACCACGCGCCCTGTCTTCGGGTCGCGGACATCCTGCATGCTCTTCGTGCCGATCGCCCGCTCGCGCTCGGCCGCACTCGTCGTCGAGAGCTCACTCTCCATCCGCCCGATCAGCGCCGCCATCTCGCGCGTGATCCACTGGTCGGCGTCGACGACGACGTCGCCGCTCGCCGGGTCAATGACCGGCGCCGAGGTGACGCGCCCGTACACGCGCTCCTCCACCGCCTCCATGATCTCGGTCTTGCTGAACCGGAACGGGTCGATATCCACGCCCTGGGTTGCTCCGCAATCGATCTCGCGGATGATCGTGTCGGAAGATGCATCAACGAGCCGCCGCGTAAGGTAGCCGGAGTCGGCCGTTTTAAGCGCCGTGTCCGCGGCGCCCTTCCGCCCACCGTGGGTCGAGATGAAGTACTCCATCATGTCCAGTCCCTCGCGGAAGTTGGAGATGACTGGACGCTCGATGATCTCGCCCGACGGCCCCGCCATCGGCCCGCGCATCCCGCACAACTGCTTCACCTGGTCCGGCCCGCCGCGCGCCCCTGACATGACCATGCCATACACCGGATTGAACAGGTGCTGGCGCAGGTTGTCCATCGTCGCTCGCTCGACGTCATCGACGGTACGCCGCCAGATGCGGATCACCGCGTCGCGCCGCTCGTCCTCGGTGGAGAGGCCCATCTTGGACATTGTCTCGATGCGCAAGACCGCGGCCTGGGACTCGCGGACGATGTCCGTCTTCGACTCGGGGATGAGGCAGTCCTTGAGCGAGATCGTGAGCCCAGAGTACGTCGCGTACTTGAAACCGAGATCCTTCAAGTCGTCGAGCACGGCCGCGGTCTTCTCCCAACCGTACTCAAGGAACGACCGCATGATGATCTTCTTCACGGTGCGCCGGTCGATGACGCGCGTGTAGTCACGAATTGCCTCCGGCAAGACGCGGTTGATCTCAGCACGGCCGAGCGTCGTCTCGACGACCTTTCCGTCGAGGCGGATCTTCGCCATGCTGTGAAGGCCGAGAGCGCCTGTCTCGAATGCGCGCCGCGCCTCATCGATGTCGCGGAACGCCTTCCCTTTCCCTTTTCCGTCCGGTTCCTCCAGCGTGAGGTAGTAGAAGGCGAAGATCGGGTCCTGCGTGGGCAACGTGAGCGGCTCGCCGCTCGACGGCGAGAGGATATTGCGCGGTGCCGCCATGAGCTCGCGCGCCTCCCGAATCGCTTCCGGCGAGAGCGGCAAGTGCACGGACATCGTGTCGCCGTCGAAGTCCGCGTTGTACGGAGGGCAGACGAGCGGATGCACGTGGATGGCCTCGCCGTCAACGAGAATCGGCTCGAACGCCTGCATCGACAGTCGGTGCAGCGTCGGCGCGCGGTTTAGGAGCACAGGGTGCTTCTTGATCAGCTTGTCGAGGATGTCCCACACCTCGGGCATCTCGCCCATCAGGGCGCGGTTCTTGATCTCGTCGAAGTCGGAGAACGTCGTCGTCTCGAGGTAGTGCAGGATGAACGGCTTGAACAGCTCGAGCGCCATCTTCTTCGGGATCCCGCACTGCGCAAGCTTTAGCTTCGGGTCGACAACGATGACCGCGCGCCCGGAGTAATCGACGCGCCGGCCGAGCAGGTTGCGGCGGAGTCGCCCGTGCTTGCCGTGGATGCGCTCGGACAGGGACTTGAGCGGCCGATTGTCGCGGCCGCGAATCGGACTCTCCTTCTTCTCATTGTGGATCAGCGCGTCGACCGCCTCCTGAAGCATGCGCCGCTCATTGCGCAGGATGACCTCCGGCGCGCCCATGTCGACGAGCTTCTTCAGTCGGTTGTTGCGGTTGATGATGCGGCGGTAAAGGTCGTTCAGGTCCGTCGTCGCGAACTTGCCGCCTTCGAGCTGGATCATCGGGCGCAGGTCAGGGGGCAAAACGGGGATGACATCGAGGATCATGTCCTGTGCGTTGTTCCCCGATCGGCGAAGCTGATCCACGACTTCGAGACGCTTCAAGAGCCGCCGCTGATTGCCGATTCCCGTCTCCTGGCGCAGCTCCTCGGTGAGCGACGCGTAGAGCTCCTCGATGTCGAGCGCTTCGAGGATTCCCTTGATCCCCGCCGCCCCCGTCTCGGCTGCGAAGCCGTCCGGGTAGATGCGCTCGTACGCGCGCTTCTCGAGATACGTGAGGCGATCCCCGAGCGCGACGGGGATGTTCCGGTCCTTCACCCTCGTGACGATGAACGCGAGGCTGTCGAGGATCTCCCGGTCGAGCGGTTGCCCCGTGACCGCGCCGTACCGGTCGACAAGCATGTCGTAGGCGGTCTTCGAGCACATTTCGCCGACCGGACGCTCGGCGATCACGGTGTCGACGTCGGCCTCGTCCCCGTCTTCGAGCATCAGTTCCGCGTCGCCGACCATCGGGTACTCCTGGCCGCCGATGACCACGGTCCGGATCCTCTCGCCGTTCGTGAGTTGCCGCTCTTCGATCGTCACGCGTCCGGCCTGCTCGGCCACGACCCGCGGCGCCTCGTCGATGTAGTACGCCGGCTCGACCTCGAAGGACAGTGTTTGTGACAAGATGCTGACTTCCGACGCGTACAGCGACTCGCCGGGGCGAATGTCCTTGTTGCTCGACGTCGTGACGACGTACAGCGCCTGTTCGAGCGGCTCGGTCTCGTAGTAGGCGATCCGCTGAAGGTCCCGCCGCTTCAGTCCGAGAAGACGGCTCAGCAGACTGGAGACCCCCTTGAGGAACCAGAAGTGGACGACGGGACTTGCGAGCTGGATGTGCCCCATGTTGACGCGGCGGACGGACGAGTCGGTCACGAGCACATGGCACTTCTCGCAGGTGATCCCTTCGTACTTCTTTCCCTTGTACTTCCCGCAGGCGCACTCGTAGTCGTTGTCCGGTCCGAAGATTTCCTCGGCGTAGAGTCCACCGCGCTCCGCGCGATGCGTGCGATAGTTGATGGTCTCGGACTCCGTGATCTCCCCATGCGACCAACCGAGAATCACGGACGGCGGAGCCAGCTGGAGCCTTATGCGACGGATGTCATCGCCGGAAATCACTCGCCTCACCTCTCCTTGTCGACTGGGAGGAAGCGTCGCGGCCTCGCCGCGCTCATCCTCTACTCGTTCGCCACGGACGTCGACTCTTCAGCGGAGCCGGCGCTGGACGCGCTATCGCTCCTCGTCTTGCGGTAGTCCGTGGAGTAGTACCCTTTGCCCTTGTAGATCACACCGATGCGCGGCAGGAGCCGGTTCGTCTTCGAGCCGCCGCACTGCGGGCAGAGGACCGAGCCGGCCTCGTCCGTCCGCCGCAACACACGAAACTCGCTCTTGCACGTCGCGCACTCATACCGATAGAAAGGCATAATGGCCCCGCCCTAGTCCCCTAGGGCTAGCCCTTTCGTTCCTCGACCTCGCTGATCGTTCGCAGGAAGTAGTGGTGTCCGATTCCAGAGCCTCGCATCCCTTATCCGACTGATTGGTGGAGTATAGCCCCCATCCGGCCCGTGTCAAGCCGCCGCGAGTTCCGAGGGCACGAGGGCCATGCTCTCCACCCCGAAGAGCTCCGGAAGTTCCTCCGCCGAGCGCAGCGCCGTGCCGTGGACGAGAAGGGTCTCGTCGTCGCTCTCGAACCTGTAGTAGATCGGAACCGATCCGGCTCGCCCGCCGCTCGCGTGCGTCGCGACAATGCACGCGGCGACTTCCACAATGCGCCGCCGCTCCGCCTCGGTCCTCTCCTCCCACTCCGTACGCACAAGCGCCATCGGGCCGTGCGGCGTCGAGGGGTAGACCCGGAGGTCCTCCGGCAGGAAGAGGTTCTGCAGCTCGCGCTTCTCCTCCTCGTCCACGGCGAGGACGACTTTGGCCCCCGGCTCGACCTTGTAGTAGTGCGCGAAGTCCAGCAGACGCAGACCGTTCAGGGTGAACCCGTCTTCGGCAAACAGGTTCGCCACGCGCTCCCCGAACCCCGGAACCGTCAACTTGCAGCGTTCGCACGATCCCATGCCGTTGTCCGTCCGCAGTCCCAGTTCGGCCGCGCGTCGGACAAGCTCCTCATCCGCGACCGATCGCAGAGCCTCGGGGTGGTCCAGCGTGCCCCAGGCGTCGAGGCGCTGCTGCCGAGACCGATAGCAGAGCGGGCGGAGGACTTTGCCCTCCACGCCGTGCCGCTCGGCCAGCCGATCGAGGTCCGGCCGATCGAGGCCGTGCCGCCCGAGGCGCTCGCCGGTCACCAAGTATTGGGCGCCAATCCGCTCCATGTAGCGGGCGGACCGCGAGATGAGCAGCGACCTGCACTGGGTACAGGCAGAGCGAAGCGAGAACGGGCCCGCCTCCGGTCCCATGAGTCTGCGGTACTCGCGCTTGAGAGACTGCGTACGCAGGATCGTGCCCGGCCACTCCTCGCGAACGACGGAGCGGAACTCATCGGTCTCAGCGGCGAATGGGGAACGGAAATGCAAGAGCTGTACGGACTCCACCTCCGGGTGGCGCTGCGCGAGTGCGCCTGCAATGCGACTCGCGAGGCTTCCCGAGAACAGCACAAGGACTCTGGCCAACACCCTCCCCCGAACCCCCCGCCCGCGGCTAGCGCCGCGGCTCGATCAGTCCGTAGTTCCCGTCCCGCTTGTGGTAGATGATCGCAACCTCGTCCGTGTCCGAGTCGACGAACACGAGGAAGCCCTTTTCGACGGCGTCGAGCTGCATCGCAGCCTCCTCCGGCGTCATCGGCTTGATGAAGTGCGTCTCGGTCCGCACGATCTGCTTCTCGGGCTGGGGCGCAGGATCCTCCTCCTCGCCGCCCGCCACTCCGCCCCGCTCCTTCACGTCGGCAAGCTGGTCTTTGAATTTGAGCAACTGGCGTCGCAGCCGATCGACGGCCTTGTCGATCGACGCGTACATGTCGGTTGACTCTTCCCTAGCCGTGATGATCTTCCTGTTCGTCAGATGCGCGTGGAGATCGGCCGTCTGCCGCTCTTTCTCGGCGGACAGCACGACATCCACACTGATGATCCGGTCGAAGAACCGCTCGAGCGCCTCCGTCTTCTCAACCACGTACTCCCGCAAGGCCGCGCTGGACTCTGCATGACCGTGCCGCTGAGCGATCTTGATCTTCATCGGCTCCCCCTTCTCAAGAGATTATGACAGGAAAACTGACACCGGTCTACGGGTGTGAACAGGACGATTGTCATAGGAGCCGCCAGCCGACTACGGGACTCGAGCCAAGCGCTCCGACAGGGCCTGCGTGACTTCATGGAGCCCGCCCGGGCCGATGTCCGGAAGATAGACGGCGAACTCCCCGCTGACGTACGTCTTCAGTCGGCTCTGAAATCGCTGGCCATCCGTACGTCGCTCGCGCGCGATCAGTCCGGCCTCGAGAAGCTCGTGCGGGAGTTCGTCTTCGATCATCTCGCGGGCGCAGTTCGTCCACGCCGCAATCTGCGACGCGGTGTACGAACCCGGCGCGTGGGACACCAAGAACGCAAGCACACGACGCTCGAGCAGGCTGCGCCGCTCGACCCGGGCGACGAGCCGCTCCACATGGCGGATCACGGCTGGCGGCAGGTCCGGCGAGTCTCCTTCGGCGGCAGGCAGACTCGGCGACGTGTTCGCCGCAGGCGCCGGCGCACGTTCCGCGACGGGCGCTCCCGCCGGACATGCCGTAGGCGCGGGCACAACCGGTTCCGGCGGCGGAGCTGAGGCCTCGGCAGCAACGCCGATCACACCCCAGCCTGTCTCGTGGGCAATGCGCTCACGTTCCGCTTCTCGTTCGGCCTCGTTCGTCCGCCGTGCCGTCCCGAGCAGGTGAGGGACGAACGCCGCGTCGTCCGCCTCCCGTGCGATCGACGATCGCCGCGACTCAGTTGCCGGCACTTCGACCTTGATGTACCCGAGCGTTCTCGCGGTCTCCTCGAGTTCGGCGATCTTCGCGTCCTTCTCGCCCAGTTTCTCGTGGAGCCGCGCCAGTTGCTCCTCGATCTCCTGCGTCCGCGTCCGCCGTCCCTTCCCCTCACGAGCCCGCTCGATGGCTTCGATGATCGACGCGCTCACCTGCTTCAGTTCCGGCGTCGCCACGACCTCGAGCGAGGGGGTGAATCCGGCGTGGAACGTGTCGCGCTCGCGTACGTAGATCGGCCGAACCGTCTCGCCGTTGACGAAGATGCAGTTGCCCGTTTCGAGCGACGTGATGATCTCTTTGACCTCGCTCTTGCGCCACGGCAGGAGTTCTCCGTACACGCGCATGTCGACCTCGTGGACAACGCGGTGCAGGAAGAGCATGCCTGCCTGGCTCAGCACGTCTTTCTCGACCTTGGCGCTGCGCTGCGAAACAACGATCGCTCCCAGTCCGCGTTTGCGCCCGCGCAGGGCGATGCGCGAGATCATCTCTTTGAGTTCGGTCTTCACGCCCTGAGGGATGAACTCGTGGGCCTCCTCAATGCCGATGATGTACGGTCGCCGGAGCGTGCCGGCGAGGTTCCACAGGCTCGAGAGGTATTCCATCAGAATCTCGGTCCGCTCGTCCGAGAGAAACCCGCTGAGGTCGAGAACGACCGGAACGTTCTTCTCCATGCTGACCTCGGCGATCTCGGCCGCGCAGCCAGCGTCGATCTCGATTTCGACGCCGTCTCCGGTGCCGACGACGAGCACCTCGTACTTCTCCTTCAGCCCGAAGTACTCGCCCTCGATGTCAACGATCGACATCGGGTAATTGTTGTTCAGGAGTTCCTCAAAGATGACTCCGGCGGTGTTCGACTTGCCAGACCCGCGGATCCCCAGCACGGCGACGCACTGTCCGATGAGGCTCTCCAGGTCGAGGTCGAGGTCCTTGCTGATCGTGAGTGGCGTCCCCATGGCTCCCCTCGCGCATCGCCGCCCCAAGACCTGTCGGCGATGAGCATGGACCACGGTACGAGCTGCGGTACGCGGCGCGCGGGTCGGCTGTCCCGTCAGCGACCGCCTTGCGTCCTCCGAGCTTCCGCCACGAGGGTCCGCGCGACGCGCAGGGCCTCGTCGCGCGAGACGATCTCTCCGGCGAGGACGCGGTCGTGCAGAGCGGCGAGGAGCTTTCCCATCTGCGGCCCGTCGGGCATCCCGAGGCGGCCGAGGTCGTGGCCGTCGACGAGACCTCGAGCGCGCTCCAGATTCCCGACGCGCTCGACGTGCTTGGCGACGCGCAGCGTCTCTTCCAGGATCGGCCGCCAGCCGGACGATCGGTGCGCGCTCGCCTCGCAATCCGCGACAAGCAACGCGAGCAGCTCGAAGAACCGCGGGTACCGCTCGGCGGGCTCCGTCCGCTCGGCGTTCTCGCCTTCGGTGAGGAACAAGACCTGCTTCCCACGCCCCATCTCCGGAAAGTCGGCGATGCGCATGTGGTTCTTGACCAGAAAGAGGAGGCGCCCGGTATCGATCCGGCTCAGCCGCAGCCGCTGCGCGATCCGTTTCGCCTGCCACGCGCCGAGCGCACAATGCCCGCCCATGTTCGCGCCGTCGTTCCGCGCCAGAGCCTCCGGCTTCCCGATGTCGTGAATGAGCACGGCCAGCTTGACCAGCGGATCGCGAACGAACGCGTCCGCGACCCCAACCGCGGCGAGTGCGTGCGTGAACACGTCGCCCTCCGGATGGTATTCCTCCGGCTGGGGCACTCCCTTCCCGGCGCCGAGCTCGGGCAGCACATGGCCGAGCAGACCGAGCTCGTCGAGGAGCAGGACGCCGCGCCGCGCGCGTCGCGTCGCCAGGGTTCCCAGAAGTTCATCGCGGATCCGCTCACCGGAGATCGCGGCGATCGACGCAGCGTGGCAGGAAATGGAGCGAGCCGTCTCCGGGTCGAGCTCCCCGTCGATGGTGCAGGCGAAGCGCACGGCGCGCAGCATGCGCAGGAAGTCCTCGGCAAACCGTACGTTGGGATCGCCGATCGCCCGAATGCGCCGGGCGCGCAGGTCGTCCAGTCCGCCGACGAGGTCGACGATGCGCCCGTCGGCGGTCGCGGCGAGTCCGTTGATCGTGAGGTCGCGCCGCCCGACGTCGCCCGAGAGATCCCGAACCAGTTCGACACGCGACGGCCACCGCCCGTCGTAGTCACCCTCCACGCGGTACGTGGCAACCTCGTACGGCCGCCCGTCCGGAGCGACGATCACGATGACGCCGAACTCCTCGCCGACTCCGACAATAGGATGCCCGCCGAACAGCTTGCGAATCTCGACGGGAAGAGCCGACGTCGCAATGTCGATGTCGTCGGGCGGGAAGGCGATCGGCTCCCCCCACGACTTTCGCACCGCATCGCGGACGACGCCGCCGATCAGCACGGCCTCGTGCCCAGCATCGGTGAGTCGGGCGAGAATCCGTTGCGCAAACGGATGGCGGGCGAACACGGCATGAACGTCGATCTGGTCTTGCTTGTCCATTCGCCTGACCATACCACGCTCAGGTCCGGCCAGCAACCGCATGGGCCGTGTCTACGAGATGCCGACGAGTTCGCCGTCCTCGCCGAGGTCGATGTCCATGAACGCCGGCCGCGCGGGCAGTCCGGGCATCGTCTGCATGTCGCCGCAGAGGGGATACACGAACCCCGCGCCGGCGCTCACGCGCACCTCGCGGACCGGCAGCGTGAACCCGCTCGGCACGCCCTTGCGATCGGGATCGTGAGACAGCGAGAGGTGCGTCTTCGCCATGCACACCGGGAGTCCCGCAAACCCGAGGCGCTCGCAACGCTCAAGGTCCCGCTCCGCCGCGTCGGCGTACGCCACTCCGTCCGCACCGTAGACCTCGCGTGCGATCGTCTCGATCTTCTGGCGCAACGGCGCGTCGAGCGGGTAGAGGAATCGGAATGCGCTTGGCTGCTCCGCCGCCTCGAGAACGGCGTCCGCGAGGTCCCGTGCCCCAAGGCCGCCGTGGGCCCAGTGGTCGGCAACGACAGCGACCGAGCCTGCCGCGTCGGCTGCGCGGCGCACGCGTTCGAGTTCGCGAGGAGAGTCCTGCGCGAATCGGTTCACCGCGACAACGACGGGGACGCCGAATGCGCGAGCGATCTCGACGTGGCGCGTCAGGTTCGCAAGCCCCGCCTCGAGCAGGGCGAGATCCTCACGTACATAGGGCTCTGGGAGAGGCTTCCCTGGCAGCACGCGGGGACCGCCCCCGTGCATCTTGAGCGCTCGCACGGTGGCCACGAGCACGACGGCGTCCGGCGCGAGTCCGCTGGCGCGGCACTTGATGTCGCAGAACTTCTCCATTCCGATGTCTGCACCGAACCCCGATTCGGTTACGACGACGTCGGCCAACTTGAGGGCGATCCGGTCGGCGAGAATCGACGAGTTGCCGTGCGCGATGTTGGCGAAGGGCCCTGTGTGGACGAACACTCCCTGCCCCTCGAGCGTCTGAAGCAACGTCGGATGCACAGCGTCGCGCATCAGCGCGGTCGCTGCTCCCGCGACGCCGAGATCGTCAGCGGTCAGCGGCTCTCCCTTCACGCTGAACGCGACGATCATCCGGCCGATCCGACGGCGCAGATCGGCCAGACCGTCCGTCAGCGCGAGACACGCCATGAGTTCGGACGCCGCCGTGATCTCGAATCCCGACTCGCGGGGCACTCCATCACCCTTCGACCCAAGCCCGATGGTGACGTGGCGCAACGCGCGATCGCACGTGTCGACGACGCGCCGCCAGACAATGCCGTCGGGATCGATGTCGAGGCGCCTCAACCCTCGCGCGGCGAGGCCCTGGGTGCTGAAGTCGCGTTCGTGGAACAGCCGCGCGTCGAGCGCCGCGGCGATCAGGTTGTGGGCCGCCGTCACCGCGTGGAAGTCGCCCGTCAGGTGAAGATTGAACTCTTCCATCGGGACGACCTGCGCGTAGCCGCCGCCGGCGGCACCCCCCTTAATTCCGAACGTCGGCCCCTGCGAAGGCTGTCGAATGCACGCCACCGCGCGAACGCCCTGACGCCCGAGCCCCTGCACCAGCCCGAGGGTCGTCGTCGTCTTGCCCTCGCCGAGCGGCGTCGGCGTCACCGCGGTGACGTCGATGTACTTCCCATTCGGACGCTCGCCTCGCCGCTCGAGCGCCGAGGTGCGGACCTTGGCCTTGGTGTCGCCGAACAGGACCAGTTCATCGCGATCGAGTCCCAGCTCGGCGGCGACTTCGGCAATCGGCCGCGGCGTCACCGACCGCGCGATCTCCAGATCTCGGTTCATGTCTTCTCGTCCCCGCCTTGCGCACCCTCGGACGCGCCGTCCGCCCGCGCCCCAGAGTCGAGGCCCAGTCCGTCGTCGCGAAGGAGATCCTGCATCCGGAGCGATCGTTCCACGGTCTCGTCGATCACGAAGCGCAGTTCGGGCGTGTGACGCAGCGAGAGCCTCTCGGCGAGCATGCTGCGGTAGAAGCCTCGATCCTGCGCAAGGGCTTTCTCCAGAGCCTCTCGATCGACTTCGCCGGCGACCGCAACGTACACCTTGGCATACCGGCCGTCGACCGAGAGACGCACGTCCATCACGGTAGGGAATGCCTCACGGACCACGGGATCGCGGCCCTCGAACTCCAGAATGCTGGAGAGCTCACGCTGGATGCCTTCACGGAGTCGCGCGTTCTTCCGTCCGCTCAAAGGATCTCCATCGTCTCGTCCGTCACCTCGTACCCGTTGCCTCGGTCGAGTCGCGTCCGCAGGCGCCCCAGCACCGAGACTGTGCGCGCCGGGTCCGTGGACAGATGCGCGACGCGAATCGTCGCCTGGTGCAGGCCGCCGTCTGGCTCGATCTCGCAGACCGCGAACGCCGGGCCCTCCGCCCGCACATTCGCGATGAGACGCCGCACGATGGAGCGCCTCTCCTTGACCGACGCAAGCCCGTACAGACGGTACGAGAGGGTAAGGAGCCCAACCCTCATGGGCTAGCGCTCCACTTCCTTCAGGTCAAACGCGACGAGGCGGTCGCCGACCTGGACGTCGTCGAAGTCCTTGACGCGGATGCCGCACTCGCGTCCCATCAGCACTTCGCGCACGTCGTCCTCGAAACGGCGCAACGACGAGATCTCGCCCGTGAACACGTCTTGGTCGCCCCGCAGAACGTGAACGTGGCTCCTGCGCGTGACCTTGCCATCGGCGACGAAGCAGCCCGCCACCTTCCCAGTTGGGATCTTGAACACGTTTCGGATCTCAATCGTTCCGGAGATGATCTCCTCGAACTCTGGCGCCAGCTTGCGCTTCAGGGCTCGCTCGATCTCGTCGACCAGCTCGTAGATGATGTCGTACGAGAGAAGCAGGGTTCCATGCTCTTCTGCAGCCCGCACTGCCTTGGCGTCCGCCTTCACGCCGAACCCCACGACAACGGACTCGTCCTGCACCGACGCCGCCAGCAGCACATCGCTCTCGGAGATGCCCCCGACACCGGCGTGAAGGATCGACAGCTCGACGCCTTCGATGTCGAGCGTCTCCAGCTCCCGCTTCGCGGCCTCGAGCGCGCCGGTCGACGAGGCCTTGAGAATCAGCTGCAGGCGCACCTTCTCCTCCGCTTGCTCGAGGAGTTCGTCGAACGTCAAGACGCGCCGAGAGCGCTGCGGCTTCCTCTCATCCTGCGCGGCTTCCACAGCGCGCTTTGCCGCGGTTTGGTCCTTGACGACCGAAATCTGTGCGCCGACGGGGGGCACGTCGTCGAATCCCAGTACCTGGACCGCTTCGCCCGGCCGGGCTTCGGCAACGCGGCGGCTCGACTCGTCGAGCAATGCCTTGACGCGACCGTACGTCGACCCGGCGACCGCCCAGTCCTTCTCGCGCAACGTGCCGTCGCGCACGATGACCGTCGCCATCGGTCCGCGCCCGGGCGAAAGGTGGCTCTCGATGATGACGGCCTCGATCTGACCGTCAGGATCGGCCCGAAGGTCCTCCATCTCCGCCACGAGAAGGATCATCTCGAGCAGGTCGGCGACGTTCGTCCCCTGCAGCGCTGAGATCTCCACCGTGATCGTCTCGCCGCCCCACGTCTCCGGCGTCAGCCCGTGCTTGGCCAAATCCCCCATCACCTTGTTGACGTCGGCGTTGGCCTTGTCAACCTTGTTGATCGCAACGATCATGGGGATTCCCGCGGCACGGATGTGGTCGATAGCTTCTACGGTCTGCGTCATCACGCCATCGTCGGCGGCCACGACGAGAACCGCGATGTCGGTCGCGCTCGCGCCGCGCGCCCGCATCCCAGTGAACGCCTTGTGGCCGGGAGTGTCGATAAACGTGATCCGCCGGCCGTTCAGGTCGGCCTGATAGGCGGCAACGCCCTGCGTGATGCCGCCCGCCTCCTTCGACGCGAGGTGCGAGTTGCGAATCGCGTCGAGCAGTGTCGTCTTTCCGTGATCGATGTGTCCGAGGACCGAAACGACCGGAGGTCTCGGCGTCCCGTGCCGTGGCCCGTGCACCCCGGGCTTCCGCGGCGCGACGGGGACTGGCGCCACTGCGGCTTCCGCTTCGATCGGCGGCGCCACTTCCTCTTTGGCTTTGGCGCCCTTCCCCTTGGCGCTCGACTCGGGCTTCGCCGCCTCGGTCGCCGGCTCGCGATAGAGGTTGACGATGAGGGTGTACTCCTCCTCCTCGACGGAGTTGGCGGCCTTCATCCCGGCCATCCCCATCTCCTCGAGCTTCGAGATCAAGTCCTTGCTCGAAATGCCCAGTTCGTGAGCGATCTCGTAGATCCTCTTCCGCGCCAAGAATGCCCTTCCTTTCGAGTTTTGAAGCCGACGACTGCGGCACAGACTATACGTGATGGCCTGAGGTCCGTCAAACGCAAGGCCCATCAGGCCGGACTGCGAGTGGTCCCCGAGAGGCCGTTCAGCCCGCGGTCACGCCGGTCGCGCGGACGCCGCAGCGTGCTCGTCGAGCCACGCCTTGACCTTCTGGATGTCGATCCACGTGAGGTACTTCGGGCTGCCCTTCTCCTTCGACGGGTAGCGCAGCAGGTAGCTCGGATGGAACATCGGGAACACGAGGATCCCGCCGCGCCACGCAAAGAACGAGCCGTGCGATTGCGTAATCCCCGGAGCGTCGGGCAAGAGCCATTGCGTCGGCGTGTTGCCCAGCGCGACAATCAACGCCGGCTGGATTAGGGCGATCTGCGCCTCCAGATACGGAGCGCACGTCTCCATCTCAACCCTCGCCGGAACACGATTCCCGGGCGGGCGGCACTTCACGATGTTCGTGATGTACGCGTCTTCGCGCCGCAATCCGACCGACCCCATGACCTCATCCAGCTTCTGGCCCGCGGGTCCGACGAACGGACGTCCGGTCGTGTCCTCCACCTCGCCCGGCCCCTCGCCGACAAACAGCAGCCGCGCCTGTGCGGCGCCTTCGCCGAACACGACGTTCTTTCGCGTCTCGACGAGCGGACACGCCGTACACGCGAGGACCCGCGTCTTCAGGGACTCCAGACTGATCGCCGATCGGTCATCCACCGATGCCTCCCACAGGCCGACAGAGTCGGATGGGACGAGGAGCAAGAGGAAGAGCGGGAAACGGGACTCGAACCCGCGACCCTCAGCTTGGGAAGCTGATGCTCTACCAACTGAGCTATTCCCGCGATGGCCCGAGTATAGCCTGCGCGAACGGCCTAGCCAACCTGGTCCGCGAGCGCTGCGAGCGCCGGCAGCGTCTTGCCTCGCAAGTACGCAAGGCAAGCACCGCCCCCGGTGGAGATGAATCCCATCTTTCCTGAGAGTCCCATCCCCTCAACAGCCTCGCCGGTTTCCCCGCCGCCGATCACGCTGAACGCCCGCGCCGCGGCCACGGCCTCTGCGACGCCGCGCGTGCCCTGCGAAAACGCCGGCGTCTCGAACGCTCCAAGCGGCCCCGCCCACACGATCGATCGTGCGCGAGCGATGACCTCGGTGAACCGCGCCACGGTCTTCGGACCGATGTCGAACCCGGCCATGCCCGGCGGGATGCGTGTCGCGTCGCCTACGACCGATGACGATGCCGCCGCGATCGAATGCGCCAAGACGGCGTCCACGGGAAGCACGATGTCGGTTCCCTTCTCCGCCGCCACCTTCGAGATCGCCTGGATGTCCGCGAACAGATCCCGATCGACGCGCGAGGCTCCGACCTCCGCACCCAATGCGGCGAGGAACGTGAACGCGACCCCGCCTCCCACAAGGATCGTGTCGACGCGCGGCGCGAGGTCCCGCAGCACGCCAAGCTTGTCGCTCGCCTTCTTCCCACCCACGATCGCGACGTACGGCCGTTCCGGATCGTGAAGCAGCCGCGCGAGCGTGTCGACCTCTTGCTGCACGAGCAGCCCGGCGTAGGAAGGCAGCCGCTCGGCGACACCCAAGGTGGAAGCGTGCGCGCGATGGGCCGTGCCGAATGCATCATTCACGAAGAGGTCGGCAACCGCCGCCAACGCGTCGGAGAAGGCAGGAGCGTTCTCCTCTTCCTCCCGGTGGAAGCGCACGTTCTCGAGCAGAATGACGTCGCCCGGCTTCGCCGCGCGCGCGGTTCGTAGAACGTCGTCTCCGATGCAGTCGTCCAGTTTTCGAACTGGGCGACCCAGCAGAGACGCGAGGTGCCGCGCGAGCGGGTCGAGGCGCCACTCGGGAGCCGGAACTCCATCCGGACGGCCGAGGTGCGTCGCCAGGATCACCGCGGCGCCGCGCGAGAGAAGGAGTTCGATCGTCGGGACCGAGGCACGGATCCGCGAGTCATCCTTGATCTCCATTCCCGCCATCGGGACGTTGTAATCGACGCGCACGAGCACGCGCTTCTCGCGGACGTCGGCGTCCTGAACCCGTCGCATCGCCGTGTTTCGCTCCATCGTCACGCCTTCCTTTCTCCCCACACTGCGATTGAATCCGCTTCGGAACGGCATTATAATCCTCAGCGATGGGCGGGCAAAGTGTCGTTCTCCTTGCGATCGGCGTGTTCACGTCACTCGTCGTCGCCGTAGCCGGAGTCCATCAGTACCTCCTCGAGCAGAATCCACCGTCCGAGGCCGGCGGACTCCTGTGGCGAGCCGAGAATGCGCTCGCCGCAGCGCAAGATCTGCAGATCGAGGTTTCGTCCATCGACCACCAAGCATCCGATGCCGCGGTGCGAATGATCGTCCGCGTGTTGGTGAGACCCATCCCCGCGCTGTCGATCGTGTACACGGAGCCAGAGGCGCTCGCCGGCCAGATCGTCGTCGTCCAGAACGATCTTCTGTCGCACTATCTCCCCGCTGCGGACATGCTCGTCGTCAAGCGGTGGTCGGGCATTCCCCTCGCCGCCGTCGGCCTCGCCGGGCTCGACGTCTCGCGCCTTCGGACGGCCGTCACGCAGGGCACGATGACGGCGCGCGTGATCGAGGACATCGCCGACATCTCGTCCATCGGCTCCGGAGCGAGCTTCTCGCTCGGTCCGGCCGACGCGACAACGAGCGGAGGAGTCCCCGGCGACTCTGTGTTCGCCCCGTCGCTTCTCGGATTCGCGCCTTCGCTGGCTGCTGATGCGGCGACCCCAACCCGACGCAGTCACGTCATCGAAGTGCGCGACGCGGCTACGGGCAACCTCGTGCAGGTGCTGTGGATCGACCGGGGCACGTACTTCGTTCGCAAGGTCGTCTTCTACGACGGCGATCGGCTCGCCCGGACGATCGAAGTGGAACGGCTGTTGATCAACCAGGGATTGACGTCGGAGGACGTGCTGGCGGTGCCGCGAGCCGGCGTCACCGTGCGCGGCTAGTTCCCGTCCGCCTGACGCGGCGCCCCACGGCGCCGGCGGAATTCCGCCAAGTCGAGCCCGTCCTCGACGAACTCCTGGAACTCGTCCTCTTCGGCAAACGGAGACTCGATCGACGCCTCGTCGAACACCGCGTCCTCGATGAAGATCGGACATCCGACGCGCAAGGACAACGCGAGCGAGTCGGACGGCCTCGCGTCGAACTCCAGCATGTCGCCGGCCGCCGAGCGCACATAGATCGCCGCGAAGTACGTACCGTCTTTGACTTCTTTGATCAGAACCTTGTCCACCGTCGCGTGGAGATCGTCGAGGATGTCCTTCATCAACGCGTGCGTCAGCGGTCTCGGGAAGTCCTCGCTCTGGAGTCCGAACGCGATGGAGATTGCCTCAGCGTCACCAATCCAGATCGGAACGGCCTTCTGGGACTTGCGGTCCTTCAGCAACACGACAGGAGAGTTGTTCGACGGGTCGACGAGCAGCGCTTTGATGACGACTTCCCGCATCGCATCCCTCCTGTGCGACAAGCTCGGTCGAGTATACACCTCCCAGCGCGAACCAACCATTGTCCTTGGACCGCCGTTCGGCCCCCGCTACACTGGCGCCGACCTAAGGGGGGTGGTCCGGGTGTGTGGGATTGTCGGCGTCGTCGGCAGAGAGCGTGCGGTCCCTTTTCTGCTGCAGAGTCTGAGGCGACTCGAGTACCGCGGCTACGACTCCGCGGGCATCGCGTTCATTGAGGGCGAGGACCTGCTACGGTTCCGACGCGCCGGCAAAGTGCGCGACCTCGAAGCCGACCTCTGCGAGCAGGACTTCTCGTCCTCCGTGGGCATCGGCCACACACGATGGGCGACGCACGGAGCACCGACCGACGACAACGCCCACCCGCACCTCGACTGCCGCGGGCGCATTGCGGTCATCCACAACGGGATTCTCGAGAACCACGCCGCGTTGAGAAGGGAGTTGGCCGACCAGCGCCATGTCTTCTCGTCGCAGACGGACACCGAGGTCCTGGCTCATCTCATCGAGTCCCTCTACCGCGGCGACCTCCTCGAAGCCGTTCGGCAAGCGATCGCGCGAGCCGAGGGCGCGTTCGCCGTGGGCGTCCTGTCGCAAGACGAGCCCGATCGCATCATCGTCGCCAAACGCGGAAGCCCTCTAGTCGTCGGCCGCGGCGACGGCGCCGGCTACGTCAGTTCCGACGTGCCGGCGCTGCTCGGCAAGGCCACCGAGGTCCAGTTCCTGCTCGACGACGAGATCGGTGAGGTCACGCGCGACGGCTACCGCATTTTCACGCTCGCCGGACACGCCGTGAGCCGTCCGCCGCACCGCGTCTCCGCCGACCCCGTGGCGATTCAGAAGGGCGGCTACAAGCACTTCATGCTGAAGGAGATCCACGAGCAGGCGCGCTCGGTCGGGGAGACGATTCGCGAGAAGCTCGACGACGGCGCCCTTGCCCTCGGGATGCCTGCTCTCCAGCGCATCCCGCCGGACTTCGACCACGTGTACTTCGTCGCGTGCGGGACGGCGTTTCACGCTGCCAAGGTCGCCGAGTACCTCTGGGAGGATCTCCTCGACGTGCCTACCCACGCCGTCATCGCCTCGGAATTCCGTCTCCGCAACCCGCACATCACACCGCGCACGCTGGTGATCGCCGTGTCGCAGTCGGGTGAAACCATCGACACGCTGATGGCCGTTCGCCGCGCGCGCGCGCGCGGCGCGCACGTCGTCGCGCTCGTTAACACAGAGCAGTCAGCGATCGAACGGGAGTCGGACGCCGCCGTGTACACGCGCGCCGGCATCGAGATCGGCGTCGCGGCGACGAAGACGTTCACTTCCCAGATCGCCGCTCTCGGACTCATCGGCTTGGCCCTCGCCGGCCTTCGCGGCGCAGCGCCGTGCGAACGATTCGAGCCGGAGCGCGAGCAGCTGACCCTCCTTCCCGGACGCATCGTCGAGGCTCTGCGCGTCGAAGACCCGGTGCGCCAACTCGCCGAGCGACTCCGCCGCGCCACGGACGTGCTCTTCCTTGCGCGCGGCGTTCTCTTCCCCATCGCGCTCGAAGGCGCGCTCAAGCTAAAGGAGATTTCCTATATCCACGCCGAGGGGTATCCGGCGGGCGAGATGAAGCACGGCCCGATCGCCTTGATCGACGAAGGGACCCCGGTGGTCATGCTCGCGTCGCGGGGCATCGCGTACGACAAGCTCCTCTCGAACATGGAGGAAGTGAAGGCCCGGAAGGGGTTTGTTGTTGCGGTGACGGATGCGCCGGACGACCCGAGCCTGCTGCGGTTGGCCGACGCCGTGCTGCCGGTGCCGGCGGCACCTGGGATCTCGGCCCCGATCCTGTTCACGATTCCACTTCAGCTTCTGGCGTACCACATCGCCGTGTCGCTGGGAACCGACGTCGATCAGCCGAGGAATCTCGCCAAGACCGTAACGGTCGAGTAGCTAACTCCGCACTCGCCTCCGGCCGCGCAGCCGCCACAGCCGCGCGGTGCTGTCGTGCGACTGCAGACTCTGCTCGTACACGCCGATGAGCCGCTCGACACCCTTCTGAAGAGACGTCCTCTCGGCCGTCGCGCGCGCTCCCTCGGCGAGACGAGCCGCAAGTGGGCGATCGACTGCGACCCGCACAGCGCGCTCAGCCAGCTCGTCGGCGTCCTCGGGAACGAGGAAGCCGTTCGCGTCGTCCTCCACGACGTCCCGCACCCCCATCGCGCGGACGGCCACCGCGGGAGTCCCGGCAGCCATGGCTTCGACGATTACCAGTCCCTGGGTTTCCGTCTTCGACGCGAACACGAAGACGTCGGCAGCGCGATAGAGGTCGACGAGCCTTTTCCGATCCAGGAACCCGGCAAAGCGGACGCTCGAGCCGAAGCCCAGGAGGCTGGCCGTCTGCTCCAGTTCCGCGCGTTGCGGCCCGTCCCCGGCGAACACCAGCACAGCGTCAGGCAAGGCGTCGCGGATCTTGGCGAAGCTCTCGAGCAGGAACACGAGATTCTTCTCCGGCGCGATGCGTCCGGCATAGAGAAACACGGGGGCCCGGTCGTGGATCCCGAGAGCCTGCCGAGGATCCCAGACGGAGGGACCTTCATAGTCGCGCAAGTCCGGGCCGAACGGCAAGACGACGATGGGGCGCCGAACGCCGAACTTACGCAGCTCGTCGTAGATCGACGGGGTCGGCGCCGTGATGATCGAGCAGCGGTTGCAGAGGAGGGCCGAGTACTTCTCCGCCGCCCGCACCGACGGCCGCAACGGCCGCGGAATGTAGTGCAAGTAGTGGCTGAGATACGTGTGATACGTCTGGACGTGCGGGAGCCGATGCCGGTGTGCGGCCATGAGCCCGGCATAGGCCAAGGAGAACGGCGTATGGGTGTGGACGAGGTCCAGTTCGCCGAAACTCCGCGCGGCGGCTCGGTTGTACGGCAGAGCCATCCGCGCGGTCTTGTAAGCGAAGACCGGTCCGGACCGGAAGCGGTACACGTTGCGCTCGTCATCGCACGGACGGTCGTAGCGAGGCGCATAGACGTACGCCTCATGCCCGAGCCGAATGAGTTCGTCGCGCAGCGTGCGCACGACCGTCGTGACCCCCGTGATTTCCGGCAGATACGCATCGGTGAACAGGCCGATCCTCATCCATCCTCCCTTCCGTAGCTCATTCGCTCTCCGCCGACCCACGTCTGCGCAACGCGGCAACTCGCGATCCCGTCGGAATCAAGCGGTCCGTCGAGGACCACAAGGTCCGCCGGAGCGCCGACGACGAAGGTCCCCGGCGAAGGACCACGGCCGGCGAGCGACACGCTGCCCGAAGTGTACGCACACACGGCCTCCGTGAGCGCGATGCGCTGTCCATCGTGCGGTGCGGCGACGGCGGATGCGATCCCGTACAGGGGGCCGAGCGGCATTCCATCGGATCCGAACCCGAGAGGAATCCCCGCGTCGATGATGGCGCGAAGAGGATTGCATCGTGCGTCGCGTTCCGGGCCCAGAGCTTGGGCATACAGACCGCAGGGTCCGGACCAGTTGCCGATGAAGTTCGGTTGCATGCACACAGCAAGACCCAGCGCGCGTGTCGATTCGATCTGATCGTCCGCGGGGAACTCGTAGTGCTCGACCCGATGGAGGAGCTCCCGATCGGAGCCCGCCTGACGATGGGCTCGGAGCACTTGGTCGATCGCGCGATCGCCGATCGCGTGCGTCAACGTCTGCCACCCTCGCCGATCGGCGGCGGCGATCGCCTGAACCATCTCGTCGAACGAGTGGTTGAGCTCACCCGTGCCGCCGGCGACGTACGGAGCCGAGAACGCCGCGTTGCGCGCCCCGACGGATCCGTCGGCGAACAGCTTGACGCCGCCCCACCGCGCCCAATCGTCGCCGTCTCCGGTGCGGGATCCGTCGCCGGCTATGGCGTCCAACGATTCGACCGGCGGGTGGACGACGAGCCGCAACCGGAGCCGCGCTGCCGCAGCGAACAGCACGCGAGGTTCGACGCGGCCGCTCAGCACGTGGGCCGTCGTGATCCCCAGCCGATGACATGCGGCAGTCGCCGCGCGCAGCGCGTCCCACAGCGCCGCCTCGTCTGGACGGACAAGCTCTCGGACGAGATCGACGGCAGCCTCGCGGACCTCTCCGGCGTGGGCGTCGACGAGCCGCGATGCCGCCGCTAGGACGGTTCCCGCTCTCCGCAGCGCCGCCGAGTTCAGCGCCGCGACGTGCCCGTCGACTCTCACGGCGACGACCGCAGCGCCGGGCGCCACACGGTCGAGGTCGGCGCGCTGAAGGCACGCCGCCGGATCCCACAAGCTCTCATCCCAGCCTGTTGCGAGAACCCATTCCTGGCCGGCCCGTGCCCGCGCGGCGTCAGCGATGCGCGCGAGCGCTTCGCCCCGGTCCAGTCCCGCTAGATCGACGCCGAAGCCAGACTCCGCGAGTCCCGTCTCGACCAGGTGCGTGTGCCCGTCGACGAATCCAGGGAGGATGCTTCCGCCCTGTGTACAGATCCGCCTCACCTCGGTGTCGCCGAACTCCTCGGCCTGACCGACGCGTGCCACGAGCCCGTGCTCGACGAGCACGGCGTCGCACCCCGGGTGCCCCCAGACCGGGCCACCCCACACGAGCTCCCGCGTCGTCACTCGTTCCCCCTCCGCCCCTGCATCGGTCAATCATTCTCGATTCGGCATGCCCGAGCAACCGCGTTTCCATGTTCCTTCCATGTTGATTCCCACCCACCTGCATGGAACCCTCCCTGGAACGGGGTACCCTTGTGCTGTTCTGGGTTCCTGCGACAAGGTAAGCAAACGACCCTGGTTGACTTGCGAGCTGTGGAGAGGGGGTGAGGTTCGTGCCGAAGAAGGAGATCTACGACAAGCTGTCGATCTACATCCCCCAGAAGAAGATGGGGGAGAGACCGGTTGAGCGCCTGATCAAATTAGGCGAGAAGCACGATCGGTCGATCAACTACCTCGTGGTGGATGCGATTCTCCAGTATCTCGAACGGGAGGAGCATCGAAGCTAGCACGCGAGACCACGTGATGCCAGGCGGGTACGCCGCGTACCCGCCTTTCTCTTGTCCGCGTTTCGCGCCAGGGATCTCGCGATCCTTTCTCTAGAACAGCGCAGCGAGGCTCCGCGTATCGACGTGTTCGGCCACGAGATGCCGGATCCGCGCCGCCTTCTTTTCCTCGTCCGCCGTGAGCAGGGGCTCGATCCGTTCGACCTGCATGGCGACGCTGTACGTATCCCCTGGGACAAGCAGGAGGGGAATCTTCTTCTCCGATGCCTTCGAAACGACCTGCGCTGGCGGCAGGATGCTGTTCGTCAAGACGACAGCCGACGTGCCTCCCGCCTCGATCGCGGCAAGGATCATGTCGCTGCGATCGCCGCTCGTGATGACGAGCTTGTCCTGCGCGCGCATCCGCTCGTCCGCCATCGCCGCCGCCACCGACATCGCCCCGACGGCCACGCTGCGCACGACGTTCCCCAGCCCTTCCTCGCCGGCCACGACGCGTGCGAACAGCCGGTCCGCCACGAGTGACACGGTCATGGTGGTCAGCTCCCGGTCGTACGGGATCACTCCGAGAACCTTGACGCCGAGTTCGGCGATCTCCGGCAGGTGAACGTCGGTGAAGTCCGCGACGTGGACGACCTTGTTCACGATGATCCCGGCGATCCGCGCTTCGTCGGCGCTGACGAAGCGCCGCACGAACGCGACGTCGTCGGCGATCTCGTCCTCCGCCCCGCTGACCACAATGACGACCGGAATCCCCGTCTCCTGCGAGATGGTCAGCGGGTCGAGGCAGATCGATGCACCATAGGACAGGTCCTTGCCGCACTCGATCAAGACAGCGTCCCGACCGGCGCCGGCCGTCGCGACGGCGCGGCGCAGCTCGTCGAACATCGACGCTCGGTCGTACATGAATCGCAGCTTGGAGTGATCAAAGCCGATGCTCATCGACTCCGGTACCTGTTCGAGCTCGAGCAGGCGCGCGAACAAGGCGGCATCGTAGTCCCACAGCCTCTTCTTTCGATACAGGAAGCGATCGCCAAGCGGCTTGATGTACCCGAACCGCCGATCGAGGACGCCCGCCAGGCCGACCAGCATGCTCGTCTTCCCTGCACTCTCACGCGTCGACGCCACGATCAGCGACTTCACGCTGCGTCACCCCCCTGAACCTCAAACAGGATTCTCACGTCCACCGCTTTGACCCCTTCGCCGTAATCGTAGACGACAAGAGGATTGACCTCGATGTCGGTGATCTCGCGGCACTCGGCAATAAGCCGTCCGAGGCGCAACACGACGTCGGCCGCCGCCCCGATGTCCTTTCGTCGCTCACCCCGAACGCCCAGCAGGAGGGGATACGAGCGGATGCTTCCGATCATCTCGCGCGCCACGCGACCCGTGAGCGGCGCAGCGCGGAACGAGACATCCTTCATGACCTCCACATAGATGCCGCCGAGGCCGAACATCGCGACCGGACCGAACGACGGATCCTGGCGCGCGCCGACGATCGTCTCGACTCCGGCCCGCACCATCTCGACAACTTCGACGCCCTCGATCACCGCGTCCGGCTTGTGCGCGAGACAGCTGCGTAGGATGGCTTGGTACGCGTCGACGACCTCGGATCGGTTCGCGAGATCGAGCGCGACCCCGCCCGCATCGCTCTTGTGCACGATGTCCTTCGACACGACCTTCATCACCACGGGATACCCAATCGTCTCCGCCGCTCGCACCGCCTGATCCAGGTCGCGGGCAACAATCGATCGCGGCATCCGCAGGCCGAGAGCCGCCGCGACCTCCGCGGCCTCGTGCGCCAAGAGAAACTTGCGGCCGCCGGCTCCCGCACGGCGCAGCACACCCTGCACCGCCTCGACGTCAATCGCCGGCGGCTCCTCCGGCTCGCCCTCGTCCTCATTCAGCCGGCGCCACGAGCGGTACAATGCACCGAGGACCGAGATCGCTTCGTACACGTCTCCGAACACGGGGATGCCCTCGGAGCGCAGCTCGCGAATCATCGCCTCGATCCGCTCGCCGCCGAACAGGGCGAGCACGATCGGCTTCGTGGTCTGGTAGCGGCGGTACACAGACCTTAACAGATCGGCGAACTGCCTCGTGTCGAACAGCGCCGTCTCGCAATAGAGAGCGACCGCGGCGTGCATGTCGGGCCGCGCAAGGACGGCGTCGAGCGAGCGTGCGTAGTCCTGCCCAGTCGCTTGGCCCGTCAGGTCCACAGGGTTCTTCGAGGATCCGAACTCCGGCATCACCTCGGCGAACGCGCTCGCCAAAACAGGCTGGTTGTCGTACAGGCGCACGCCGAACTTCTCGCACGCGTCCGTCGCCAGGACCCCGATGCCGCCGCCGTTCGTCACGATCACCGCGTCTTCTCCCACCGGCAGCGGGGCCGAGGCGAGGAAGCGAACCCAGTTGAAGGCCTCCTGCACGCTTTCGGCGCGCAGCACGCCGCACTGCCGCATCACGTCGTCGAAGACGTCGTCCGCGCCGGCGAGCGAGCCGGTGTGCGACGCTGCGGCCATCGCGCCCCGCGCCGAGCGACCGGACTTGATGACCACCACGTGCTTGCGTTGCGTCACCTGTCGCAGCGTCCGCACGAGGCGCTCGCCGTTCTTCACTCCCTCGATGTACAAGAGAACCACGCGGGTCGACGGATCGTCGGCAAGATACGCGAGAAGGTCCGCCTCGTCGATGTCCGACTTGTTGCCCACCGAGATCAGCGCCGAAAGGCCGAGCGACTCCGCCGCCGTCTTGCCGATCATGGCGATTCCGAGCGCGCCGCTTTGGGTGACGATCGCCACGTGGCCGGGAAGAATTCCTCCCGGCCCGAACGTCGCGTCAAGTCGACTCGCGGCCGAGTAGATGCCGAAGATGTTCGGGCCGAGAACGCGCATCCCGTGAGCCTGCGCAGCAGCAACGAGATCCCTTTCGCCGGCGAGGTTTCCGATCTCAGAGAATCCCGACGAGACCACGACGAGATGGCCGACTCCCTTCTGTCCGCAGTCGGAGACTGCCTTCATCACGTGGTCCGCTGGCACCGAAAGCACGGCGACGTCAACATCTCCCGCGACGTCGGCAAGCCCGCCGTAGACAGGCCAGCCGAGGATCTCTCCTCCCTTCGGGTTGATCGGGTAGATCCGCCCGGTATAGCCGGACTTCACCATGTTCTCGACGATCCGATACCCGATCTTGCCCGGATTGGTCGATGCTCCGATGACGGCGACGCCGCGCGGGTTGAACAGCCGCTCCATGCTCGCGCGAGCCGTCGACTCATCCAAACAGCATCTTGAGCTCATAGACGCCGGCCCCCCGTTTCTTCTCGATCGTGAACCCCGCGTGCTCGAATAGCCGCATCATCGGGCGGTTCTCGATCAGTACTTCGGCTGTGAATCCCAACAGCCCTTCCTTTCTCGCCAGCAGCGTGAGGTAGTTCAGAAGCTCCGTGCCCACGCCGCGTTTCTGCATATCGTCACGCACGACAAGCGCAACCTCGGCGGTGTGCGTCTGCGCGTCGATCCCATACTGTCCGACGCCGGCCACCACCTCGCGCTCGTCGACCGTCATCACTGCGAGGATGACCATCTCGGAGGTGTAGTCGATGACGACGAACTCCTGAAGACGCTCGTGCGGCATGTCCTTTCTCGACGAGATGAACCGTTGGTACGTCGACTGGTCCGACAGCGCGTAGAAGAAATCCTTGAGGAGAGGCTCGTCGCTGATGCGCACGGAGCGGAGCAGGACCTCCTGCCCTGCCTGCGTCGTGCGGTACGTCTCGAGATGCTCCGGATACTCGCCGCGCTTGCCTGGCACGTACGCCTGATCGCGGTATACGAGGTTTCGCGCCTTCGCCTCCCGCAGCAGCCACGGCCGGAACTTCGGGTGGGCGACACGAATCAGCTCCATCGCCCGCTCGCGCATGTTCTTCCCGTGGAGATACGCAATGCCATACTCGGTTACGACGTAGTGCAGGTCTCCGCGCGTCAACGTCACGCCAGCGCCCGTCGTCAGCGACGGGACGATGCGCGACACTTCGCCGAACCGTGCCGTAGACTCGATGCACAGGATCGATTTGCCCATCGGGGCGAGCACGGCGCCGCGCATGAAGTCAGCCAGGCCGCCGATTCCACTGTAGAACTCATTCCCCAACGACTCTGCTGTCGCTTGCCCGGTGAGATCGATCTCGAGCGCAGTGTTAATCGCGGTCATCTTCTCGATCCGCGAGATCACCGCGGGGTTGTTGGTGTAGTCGACGGGGCGGAACGACACCGACGGGTTGTCGCCGAGGAAGCTGTACGTCGCGTGACTTCCCATGCAAAACGCCGCCACGGTCTTGTTCTGGTCGATCGACTTGCGGGTGTTGTCGATGACACCAGCCCGCATGAGTTCGACAATCCCGTCGCTCAGGAGCTCGGTGTGCACGCCGAGATGAGACTTCCCGGACAGGTGCGACAGAATCGCATCGGGAATCCGTCCGTAGCCTACCTGGATGGTCGCGCCGTCCAAGACGAGCCGCGCGACGTACCGCCCGATGCGATCCGCAGTGTCGTCCGGAACGGTCGTGGCGTACTCGAGCAGCGGCTCGTCGTGCGGGAGGATGAAGTCGATGTCGCTGAGGCGAACGAAGCTGTCGCCGTGCGTCCGCGGCATCGCCTGATTGACCTGACAGATGACCGTGCGGGCGCAGTCAACGGCAGCGCGCACGATGTCGACACTCACGCCGAGACTCAGGTATCCGTGCTCGTCCGGCGGCGAGGTCTGGATCAACGCGACGTCGATCGGCACCACCCCGCGGCGGAATAGCTGCGGGACCTGAGACAGGAAGATCGCCGTGTAGTCGGCCTCGCCCTGGTTCACGGCGGCGCGGGTCGGCGATCCAATGAAGAAGGAGTCAAGGCGGAAGTTCCTCTTCACTTCGTCTCGCAGGTAGGGCGTGAGGCCGAGCGTCCAGACGTGAATCACCTCGGCGTCGAAGAACGCCTTGGGGTTCGTCTTGACGAACTCGACCATCGCGTCGACAAGGTACTGGGGTTGGCCGCACCCGGTGCCGATGAAGATGCGATCCCCGCGATGGATGCGAGCAAACGCAACATCGGCAGGAACAAACTTATCCGGATACTCCTTCCGGAACCGATCCAGGCTGTCCATATCGCCCTGTCCGCCATGCTGCCCGCGGAGCGCGCCACCCCTCTCTCCCCTCGTCTCTTCCCGCGCAGGGCCGTGCAATGCTAGAGGCCATCATTCTCGGAGATCCACAGTGTCAGCGCAAGCGGCACGAGGAAGGCATCGGCGTCACAAGCGTGCGGCGCAGTGGGCGTCGGCCGGCCTCCCACTGCGCCGGCAAGGAGGTGCTGCGTGGTGCTGGCATCGCCGCTCCGGCAACCACCCGGAGGCCCGCAGCCGAGCGTGATGCGGATCACCGATTCCGAGCGTCGGCGAAACCGGAGCCCTCGCCGCGGCCAGGCGCCCGCTCCGCGAGAGACATCCGTCCCACCTGCAGACCTTGCCCAAGCATCCAGGCGAGGAGCCGGAGTCCGCGGACGGATCGCGCTGCCCGTGTGTCAGGCGCGGGCGATCTCGGCTGCGCCCTCGCCAGCCAATCGGCCGGTCACGAACGCCCAAAGAAAGTTGTGGCCGCCAATGGACCCCACGGCATCGAGCACCTCGCCACAGAAGTGCACGCACGGCACGATGCGGCTCTGGAGCGTCCGCGGATCGACCTCGCCGAGTGCGATGCCTCCGCCCGTGGCCTCCGCTTCGCGATACCCCCCCGTGTCGGCCCACGGAAGCTCGTAAGCGACAAGGGCTCTCATCAGGTTGAGCCGGTCCTCCCGTCGGAGCGGAGAAGCGGCGGCCTCCCAGAGTTCGAGTTCGTCCAGCAGGTGATCGACGAGGCGATCGGGAAGCTCCTTCTTCAGTGTCCCGCGGAGCGTGCCGTGGGCGGTTGCCAGCACGGCGGCCCAGTCCTCCTCCGTCCGGTCGAGCCAGGCGACGCGGACCGGCAGTCGCTCGCCGGCCGTCAACGCCCGCGTCACGTGGTGCGCCATGTTGATCACGACGGGACCGCTGTAGCCGAGGTGGGTGAACAGGAAGTCGCCGGTACTACGGCGCTTTGCCCGCCCGTCGCCGATCTCGAGCCGCACCGGGACCGCGACGCCGGCAAGCTCGGCATGCTGGAACCGGCCGCTGCGAAGCGAGACGAGTGCTGGGTATGGCGGCACGACCGTGTGGCCAAGTTGCTCAGCGACGCGGAATCCGAACCCATCGCTGCCCGTCCGCGGATACGACAGCCCCCCCGTCGCGACGACCCCTTGCTCCGCAACCATTCCGGGGCCGGTCTCGAATGCGACGCGGCGCCTCTCGTTCGGCAAGATCTCCGTCACCCGCGTCCGCAAGAGCATGCGGATCTTCTTGCGGCGCAACGCCG
>JBFYRA010000150.1:0-14727 GCA_041302485.1 Candidatus Bipolaricaulota bacterium | reverse complement strand
GGCGCGTATTGATGGATCACGCCGTCTTTCATCACGGCGATGCGGTCTCCAAGGGTCATGGCCTCGACCTGATCGTGCGTCACATAGATCGTCGTCGTCTTCAACTTGTGGTGCAGCTGCTCGAGCTCGGTTCGCATCTGGACACGCAGCTTGGCGTCGAGGTTGGAGAGCGGCTCGTCAAACAGGAAGACCTTCGGGTTGCGAACAATGGCGCGGCCGACGGCGACGCGCTGGCGCTGGCCGCCGGACAGCTCGCGCGGCTTGCTCTTGAGTTTGGCCTCGATGCCGAGCATGGCCGCGGCCTCGGTGACGCGTTTCTTGATCTCTTCTTTGGGGTACTTGCGCAGCTTGAGACCGAACGCCATGTTGTTGTACACGTCCATGTGCGGGTACAGGGCGTAGTTCTGGAAAACCATCGCGATGTCGCGATCCTTCGGCGGGACGTCGTTGACGACGCGGTCGCCGATGCGGATCTCGCCGCTCGTGGCATCCTCGAGGCCGGCGACCATCCGGAGCGTCGTCGTCTTGCCGCAGCCCGACGGCCCGACGAGCACCGTGAACTTCCCGTCTTCGATGACCATGGACACGTCGTTTACGGCCGCGAAATCGCCAAACGTCTTCGTTACATGAGCCAGCGTGACTTCCGCCATAATCCTCGCTCCCTTCCGTATCAGCGCGTGAGCCCGCAGGGCCACAGGCAGTGTAGCACGTGCTGGACGGTCGGGGCCAGCATGCGAGGTGTCGGCGGACCGGCTACGCTTCGGGCGCAGGCCACACGCAGAGACGGAGGGGACGATGCCGCGCATCCAGAGTGCCGAAGCCCAAACGATTCCAGAGCTTCGGCGTGCCGGGCTGATGCACTTGGCGGTGGTCTACGTCGTCTGGGGCAGCACATACCTTGCGATCCGTGTCGCTGTGCGCCCGGAGGGAGGATTCCCGCCGTTCGCCATGGGCGCCCTGCGGATGGTTCTGGCCGGAGGGTTTCTGCTCGTGTGGGCGGCGCTCCGCCGGACGGGCGTGCGCCTCTCGCGGCGCGATGCGGCGACACTTGCGATGGCCGGTCTCCTGTTGTTCCCGCTTGCGAACGGTCTTGTGAACTGGGCGGAAACGCGCGCGGCATCCGGCTACGCCGCGCTGCTCGTCGGCGCACTTCCGATCTGGACGACCGTGATCGAGGCGGTCCTCGACCGCCGCCGCCCTTCCGTGAGGTTCATTGTCTTCCTCGGAATCGGGTTTGGGGGACTCGTCCTCTTGGCCGCGCCCAGCCTCATCGCGGCGGCGAGAGCTGATGCCGCGGCCATCGTGGCTCTTCTGATCGCTCCGATGACGTGGGCTTTCGGCTCGGTGCTCCAGACGCGTCGCCCTGTGAGCGTGGGGCCGGTCGCCTCGGCCGGCTACCTGCATCTGTTCGGTGCGGTGGGGTTTGCCGGCTTGTCGCTCGGGCTCGGCGAGCCACTGCCGGCTCCGTCCGGGCCGGCGTGGGGAGCGTTCGCCTACCTGGTCCTCGCGGGGTCGGTCGGCGCGTTCACGTCGTTTGTGCGAGCTCTCCGCCTCTTGCCGACGAGCGTCGTGATGACGTATGCGTACGTCAACCCGGTCATCGCCGTGGTTCTCGGCGCGGTTCTGCTCGGCGAACGGATCACATTCGCGAACATCGCGGGGATGGCGCTCGTCCTCGCGGGCGTCTGGGGCGTGCTGGGCGACCGCCTGGGTCGGACCGAACCAGGCCGAAACGACGAAGCCGGAACCGGCTCAGCTGGTTCCGCCTGAGTCGGCTCCGGCCTGGCCAAGACCCGAGAAGCCAGGATCGTCTGGATGCCCAGACGCGCAGGCTCTGTCTACACGTTCAGCGCATCGAGGACGATGCGGACGACGAGAAGCACCCACCCGATGATGATGCCGACCCAGATCACCTTGCGCGCGAATTCGATCAGGCCGAAGAAGATGAGGATCAGCGTGATGAGCGCGAGGTACCCGATCGGCTTCTCGAGATCACTCGACAGGCGGTTGCCCGTGATCAGGTTGAGGACGTAAAGGAGACCCTGTCCGAGGTAGTTGGAGATGCTCTCGACGAACGTCAAGACCTGGTCGACAGCGCTTGGCCCTACGTGTTTCGCGCTTGGCGGGGCGGCCACCTGCTGGCCGACGCCGACGAGCGCCGCGGCGAGGAGCAGGCCGGCCAGACCGAAGATCGCGATGCGCTTCCCATTATCCATTTGTCCCTCCTGTTTGGAGACCCGAGCCTAGCACAGAGCTTACAGCAGGCTGGCGCCACGTGTCTCGTCTTGAGGTGCCGGCGGCACGCCCACTTGGCTAGCGCACGTCGCGCCCCTTGCCCGAGTCGAGCACGTGCATCAGGCTCTCGGGGAAGGGCTGGAAGAAGACCTGGTCGGACAGGTAGGCGACATCGAAGCGGACGACAAGACCGCGCATGACGCTGCTCGCGGCGGCGAGCGGCAGACGGCCGAGGCGGTAGCCTTCGAGGGTCTCGAGGAAGAACGCTCTCTCCCGCGGGACAAGACGATCCGAAACGTAGCCAAATGCGTGCTGGAGGACGTTGACCGCGGATGCCCGCCGGGGTGGCCGTGCGAGCGCGCGCGCGAAGCCGAGCACATACTCCCGTGAGAGCTCCCGAACCGGACGCCGGTCGGCATTCGCCACCAGCCGACCCAGGATCCTCATCTCGGTCTGGTGGTAGGCCATGAGAAGGAGCTTGTGTTCGGCGTGGAATGCCACGAGGTCGGCCATTCGCCCCGTCTCGGCGACGACGCGGAGCCGCGCCAGGGAGAAGAGGCGCGTGAGAAAGTGCTGTCTCAGGTCGTGGTTCCGAAGTCGCCCTTCGTCTTCCAGCGCCCAGATCGGTGGCGCGGCCAGGACAGCGCTGGCGAATAGCCCGACAGCTTTCGTGTGCGACGATCCCTTCTCCGTTCCGGCATAGAGCCGCACGTCGCGGAGTCCGCACGATGGCGAGCCCGCTTTGAGCACCGCGCCGTCGCACGGGCCGAGCTGGGAAAGGAAGTCTCGTGCGAATGCCGTCATGTCCTGCGTGACGTCGAGGCCAGTTTCGGGCTGGACGAGGCGTGGCTCCTCAGACAAGGCAACCAGGCGAATCGGTAGACGCGGCACGCCGAGGCCAATCTCCATCTCCGGGCACACGGTCACCGCGTCCACGAACGGCAGGAGGAGATCGACGGTCGTGTCGCGGATTGTCTGCCCGTTGTAGCGACACGCTGCGAACCCGAGGCATCGACTGAACAGGATGCGCGGTCTGACGTCGGCCACGGCGCGATCAGCCTCCCACCGCGCCGAGCAGCGTCGGGTCGAACAGCGAGGCGGGAAGATCGGCCTCCGATGCCTCGAGGATCTGGGACGTCGTCACGCGGCCGAGGAAGAGGCGGTTCGCGATCTTCTGCGCGCTGACGTAGACGTCGCCGTTCTCGCGCGTCACGTAGCTCTCATACGTTACGTCGTAGAACGGGAGTCCGCTCAAGGCGAACAGCGTCGCGAACAGAGGACGCAACGTTGCCGGGTCCACGCGCAGCGTGATCGCCTGGAAGGCCACTGTGAAGTCGACGGCAGCGAGGTCGACCTCCAGAACCTCTGTTCCGTCGGCGTCGACGGCCGTCCTGCGCGCCGCGATCGTGTACTTGCCCAAGAAGCGGATCCCGCTCGTCTGCGCGACGGCGGAGTCGCCGAACACCTCGGCGGTCGCCGATGTCTTGATCGGGAACTCGAGATCGGGGCCGAAGAAGTACGTCGCGTCCGGTGTTGAAAGGTAGATCTGCCCTGCGAGCTCGGGCGGCGCCAGGAACTCGATCCGGGCGGAGTCTGTTTCGCCGGAGCCCAAGAAGCGAAGCAGAAGCTCGGCCTCGCGAGTCTCGTCGGGCGTCGTGGACAAGATGCGGACGCGGAGCGTGTTCACGTCAGCGTCAAGGAACCTTGCAGCGTCGAGTGCCGCCAGGAGTTCGTCGTCCGAGGGTGTTGCCTGGGCCGTGGCGCCGAGCGCGAGGGCGCAGAGGAGCGAGCATGCCGTCGCGGCTACCAGGATCCGTCTGTTCATCGAGACTCCTTTCTTCTCACGCCGGCGCGCCGCTAGACGCTCTGCAGCGACTGAACCACGCGCAGCCGTGAGTTCTTCCATGCGGGGTAAAGAGAGCTGGCGATCGTTGCGAAGACGACCGTGACGAACGGAACGAGGATGACCGACGGGGCGAGATCGAGGCGAATCGCTTGGGCCACCGCGGCGCCGGGCGGCGTCCACGTGACTCCGAGCGCGTTGAACGCGAGCGACAGGAGGAGGCCGGCCGTTGCACCCATCGCGGCCCCGAGGACGCCGATGAACGTGCCCTCGAGCAGGAAGCCGCGGAAGACGCGCCATCGTGTGGCTCCGAAGGCGCGAACCGTGCCCACCTCGCGCGTGCGCTCGAGGAACGAGATCGTCAGGATCTCCACCACGCTGAAGAACACGAGCACGAACACGGCGATCCCGGCGAGTCCGGAGAAGGCGGCGTAGAACGTCTTCAGCGACTCGTAGCTTGGCGAGAGCTCTTCCCACGTGCGGACCTCGAGGGGGATGCCGGCGGCCTCGAGATCACCGGAAAGATCGGCGGCGAACTGCGCCGCCTCCAGCGGGTCTTCAAGTCCGATCAAGATGCGCGCAATGCCATCCGTCTTCAGCAGCCGCTGCACGAACCCGACGGGAAAGAGGCCAAGCTGCTCCTCGAGCGCCTCGATGCCGTAGGAGAGAGTTCCAACCATCGTGATCGTCGCCGCGTTGAAGTTGCCTGAGACCGTGCCTGTCGCGACGTTGAGGCGGTCGCCGAGTCCTGCGCCAAGCTTGGCCGCGAGAGCGCGCCCCAGAATTGCTTCGCGTGCATCGCCCGTTGGCAGAGGCGCGCCCTGGATCGCATAGCAGTCATAGTCCTTCACACAGCTACAGGTTGTGACGCCACGGCCGAGGATCAGCGTGCTGCCCTTCTCGTCGCCGACCAAGCCGGCGAAGTCGAGTTGCCACGCCGTTCCGATGACTCCCGGGCGGTCGGCGGCCAGAGCCACGACGCGGTCACGGACCTCGGGCGAAATGAGGTAGTCGTATCCGTCGTTCTCGTCTTCGAACAGACGTCGATCAGCCACCTGCGCGGCGCCCGTCTCGCAGACGATCGCAGTGCGAGAGGATCTCAGCGTTTCGCCGATGAAGGCGAGCGCGAAGAGGAAGATCGCGGTGCCGACCACGATGACGGCGAGGCTGAACGCCGTGCGGCGGCGATTGCGGAAGACGTTGCGAAAGGCGGTCTTGATCTCTATTTCGTCCTCCTACTCGACGCGCAACGCGTCCACGACACGCAGACGAGAGGCCTGCGTCGATGGATACAGGGCCGACAAGAGCGTTGCGAACACGCTCACCGCGAACGGCACGAGCGCCGTCTTTGGCTCGATGCGCGACGCCAACAACACGGGGTCGATGGTTCCCGGCGGTAGCCACTCGATGCCGACGATGTTGAACCCCCAGGCGAGGAGCACGCCGACGACCACACCAGCAAGGCTTCCGATCGCGGCGAGCCACGCGCTCTCGGCGAAGAACTGTCGGAACACCTCGCCTTGGGTTGTTCCTAGAGCGCGCAGGGTGCCGATCTCGCGCGTCCGTTCGAGGAACGCGAGGGTCAGGACCTGCAGGATGATGAAGAACACGAGGATCGAGATCGCGAGCGTCAGAAAACCGAACAGGGCGTCGAAGTAGGCCGCGAGCTGCTTGTAGAAGGGCGACAGCTCATCCCATGTCTGCGGCTGGAGCGTGAGTCCCGCGCTGGCGAGGCCCGCCTTCAGGCGATCTCTTGTGGGGTTCGTTGAGGCGATCGAATCGAGCGCAACGACAACCCGGTCGACCCCGTCGGTGTTGAGGAGACGCTGTCCGAAGGCCAGCGGGACGAAGACGACCTGCTGCTCGAACTGCTCGTTCGAGTAGCGGTAGATGCCGACGATACGGAAAGGGCTCGCGTTGTACGCTCCATTGACGGTCGTCAGCGTCAGCGTGACTGCGTCTCCGACGGAAAGGGACAGTCTCTTCGCGAGCGAGCGGCCGACGAAGACCGAGGCCGAGTCGCTCGGTAGAAGTCCGCGCCCCTCGACGGCCAGGTCGGAGAAGTCCAGGACACCGTTCCCCGGTTCGATCGCGCTTGCCGAGACGACCTGTGTCAGCTTGCCCGCACCGAGGAGTCCTGGGAACTGGAGCTGTCGGGTGCTGCCCCGGAAGGCGGGGTCCTCGGCGAGCAGTGCGGCCAGCTGCGCTGCGTCCGCGGGGGAAATCAGGTACTCGTAGCCATCCGCCGCGTCTTCCCACAAGAGCGGTGACGCCACCTGTACGTTGCCGAACTGCTGGACCGTCGAATCCTGAATCTGCACGCGCGAGTTCTCGAGGAAGCCGAGCACGAAGACCGAGACCGAGGTTCCGAGCGCGATGACGGCGAGCGAGAGGAAGGTTCGGCGCCGATTGCGCCAAAGGCTACGAAGTGGAAGCCGCCACCCCATCGCGCTCTCCCTCCTCCAGACGCCCATCGCGGATGCGGACCCGTCGTCCGGCGTAGCGGGACACCGCGGGATCGTGCGTGACGACGATGAACGTGACGCAGTGCTCCTCGTTGAGCCGTCGCATGAGATCCATGACGGCCTCGCCCGTCTTCGAGTCGAGGTTCGCCGTCGGCTCGTCAGCGAGCACGATCATCGGTCCGCCGACGAGGGCGCGAGCGATCGCGACACGCTGCCGCTGCCCTCCGGACAGTTCGTTCGGGCGCCGGCGAGCGAGGTCTGACAAGCCGACCTCGGCCAGCATGGTCGCCACGCGGGCCTGGCGCTCGTCACGCGGTCGCTTCTGAAGAAGCAGCGGGTACTCGACGTTCTCCGCTGCGGTGAGGACGGGGATGAGGTTGAACGATTGGAACACGAGGCCGATCTTCGTCTTCCGCAACGCCGCGAGCCGACCCTCAGACTGCGCACTGGTGGGCTCGCCTTCAATGAACACCTCTCCCGACGAAGGACGATCGATGACCGAGATGAGGTTGAGGAACGTCGTCTTGCCACTCCCCGATGGTCCGTTGATGACGATGAAGTCGCCCTGCAGTGCGGAGAAACTCACTTCGCGCAGGGCGTAGACCGTCTCCGTGCCCACACGGTACGTCTTCGTAACCTGCGCGGCTTCGAGCAAGCGCCCGCCACGGACGTGACAGAATCGGCTTTCGGCTCCCATGATCCCTTCCCTTTGCGGTCGTCACACTCTACAGGCCGCGTCTGCTGAGTGCAAACGAGCATGGCGAGTGGGTGTGCGCGTCCTGGAGTGGTTGCGTACACTCCCCGCATTCCGCGGATACGGGGGAGACGGCGAAGGAGGCGCGGTGCTGATCATTCAGGGAGGGACAGTCCTTACGCCCGAGACTCAGTTCAGACGGGCCGATGTGGTGGTGGAACGCGGCAAGATCGTCTCGGTGGGACAGGCCTCGCGAGTTTCGAAGCGTGCACAGACTCTCGATGCGAGAGGCAAGTTCGTTGTTCCCGGGTTCATCGAAGCACACTGCCACGTGGCATTGCTCGCAGATGGAATCGATGCCCGCTACTACGACGGCAACGAGATGACCGATCCAGTGATACCGCACTTGCGGGCACTGGACGCCGTGCACCCTGAGGATCCTGCGTTCGCCGACCTTCGGCGCGCCGGCATCACGGACGATCAATACCAGCCCTGGTAGTGCGAATGGGGTAGGCGGGCAAACGGCCATCGTGAAGACGGCCGGGCGCACGGTGGAGGAAATGCTCGTCTGGGCGCCTGCGGCGCTGAAGATGGCGCTCGGAGAGAACCCGAAGCGCTTCTACGGCGAGCAAAGAAGAGCCCCTCGACTCGGATGGGCAACGCCGGCGTCCTGCGCGAAGCGTTGATCAAGGCGCAGAACTACATCGAGAAACAGGCACGGCATGACGAGAAGACGGCGGCCTTCCGAAAGGGAGGCAAGGGAGCTCAGCGCCCCGAGCCTCTCGAACGCGATCTGAGTCTCGAGGTGCTCGCGAGCGCGCTCCGGCGTGAGATTCCAGCGCACACCCATGCCCACCGCGCCGACGATGTCGTCACCGCAATCCGGGTCGCGGAAGAGTTCGGGCTTGACCTCGTCTTGATCCACGCGACCGAGGGATACAAGGTACAAGGTGGCTGACCTGATTGCCGAGAAGGGCATTCTGTGCGTGCCCGGTCCGGTGCTGTTCTCGCGGATGAAGCTTGAGCTGCGTGGATTGACGCCGCGGAATGCCGGAGTCCTCGCGAAGGCAGGCGTGAAAGTGGCCATCCAGACGGACGAAGGATCCGCGAGCCGGTACCTCACGCTGAATGCGGCGCTCGCGGTCAGCGAGGGGATGGACGAGCGGGATGCTCTGCGGGCGATCACGCTGACTCCGGCGGAAATCCTGCGGGTCGATGACTGCGTCGGGTCACTGGACGTCGGTAAGGACGCCGACGTCGCGATTCTCTCAGCGCGCCCACTCGATATCGCCCATTGCCATACCGAACGTGTGCTGATTGACGGTCGCACGGTCCATGACGTGAGTGCTGAGGACTAGCTGCGCGAGGCGCGCAGAATGCTCTCGTAGTGACTCTGAGCGCCGCTCTGGTACCACGGCACGAGCCTTGCGTGCAGTGCCGCGTCGAACGTCTGGTCCAAAGCGTCCTGCAGGTCGCCGCGGCACCATCGCCCCATGCCGTAGCTCTCGAGCTGCGCGGCATTCCACTTCTGCTCGTAGTGTCCTTCGATCGGCTGCACGACGAGCTTCTTGCCGAAGTAGAAGCCCTCAGCGATCGACTGGAATCCCGCCGTTCCGACGAACGTGTCGCAGTGCGCGAGATCGCCGAGGAATCGCTGCGAGTCGAACTCGAAGCGCATGTTGTTCGGAAGGCCGCGGACGCGCGAGCGGTAGCCGTAGATGATCACGGGCACGTTTGCATGGTGCCTCGCATAGGCGGCGACGGGATCGAGTAGACCGGGAAATGCATGGTAGACAAGGAGGTGGCCATGGTTCTCCGGCGCCGTGGACAGAGTCTCCGGGCGGAGGATCGGCGGCAGGCACTGGTCGTCGAGGGGGTAAAAGTGGCAGCCAAGGCGAACATCGACCCCGCTCGTGACGATCTTGTCGACAACCTGGACGTTGAAGCGCTCGCGTCGTAGGTTTGGCGGGTGGTTGACATCGACGCGTGCCGGAGTGATGTAGTTCCCTATGCCCACCTTGAGGACCCCCGGAGCGACGAACGGCGAGCCGGTCACGGGGTCGAAATCGCTCACGATCAGATCCGGAGCGAACGAGCTGATCAGGCGATGCGCCTTGCCGAAACTGTGGAAGAGCCTAGGCCATTGCGTTGCGAACGCTTTGACCGTGCCGCGTTTCGAGATGCCTCCCACCCCGTCGTCAACCATCGGCAGGCCGGGAAAACGCCGATGCGGCGTTCCGGCAATGGCCTCGAGGAAGTAGGACGGCGGATCCCAGCGACCGGTGATCAGGATGAGGAGTTCGTGCCCGTCGCGCCGGAAGAATGGTAGGAGGCCGAGAAGCCGCGACAGGTGCCCCTTCCCCGTGCTTTGCACTCCGTAGACGATGCGCACTCGATTCCCCCGCACGTCGGTCTCGCCTGTCAAGGATCGCTCGAGGCGACGCGACAAAGACACTACCGATTCCTTCATCCCGCTTCAATCGGTACCATCGACTGCCTAGCGAGGCCTCCCGGCGAAGGCTATGATTTGTGCGATGGGCGAGGAGGTCGGCGATGGAGCAACGGCTGTTGGGCACGACAGGCCTGCGGGTCTCCGAGTTGTGCTTCGGAACGATGTCGTTCGGCGACATGGCCGACGAAGCCACGTCCGCGGCGCTCTACCGCTGCGCTCGCGAGGCAGGGATTGACTTCTTCGACTGCGCCAATGTCTACTCCGCCGGGCGGGCGGAGGAGATCCTCGGGCGGCTTGTCGCCGGAGAGCGCAATCGACTCGTGCTGACAACGAAGGTCGGCTTCCCGATCGGCAAGGACCCGAACGATCGCGGTCTGTCGCGGCGGCACATCCTACAGTCTGTCGAGGCGAGCCTCGGTCGCCTGGGAACCGATCGGATCGAGATTCTCTTCGTCCACACGTGGGACCCGGTCACTTCGGTTGACGAGACGCTGCGCGCGCTCAATCTCCTCGTACAACAGGGCAAGGCGCTCTACCTCGGGGTTAGCAACTGGGCAGCGTGGCAGATCGCGCTCGCTCTGGGAGCCTCCGCGCAGGAGGGTCTTGCCTCGTTTGCGTGCGTTCAGCCGATGTACAGTGTCGTCAAGCGACAGGCTGAAGTGGAGATCCTGCCGCTGGCCCGTGCCGCAGGGCTTGGCGTCGTGAGCTACAGCCCGCTTGGCGGTGGGCTGCTATCGGGCAAGTACGGCCGCGGGCGCAGGCCCGAGCGGGGGCGTCTCGTCGAGAACCGCATGTACGCGGCGCGCTACGGTGGCACCGCCTACTACGACGTCGCTGAACGCTTCGCGGGGCTGGCGACCGAAGCGGGCGTGCATCCCGCAACGCTTGCCGTCGCGTGGGTCAAGGCGCATCCCGCTATCACGGCACCGATTCTCGGAGCACGCAACGTCGAGCAACTCGAGCCGTCGCTCGCCGCAGCCGACTTCTCGATGCCCGACGACCTGTACGCACGGGTCGCTGCTCTGGTGCCGACTCCTCCTCCCGCCACGGATCGCAGCGAAGAGCAGCGCGGCGTCGCGTATGGCGGCAGCTCCGAGAAGTACAAGTAGTCGCGGGAGTGCTGGTTTCGCCGTGCTTCTCGGCGTTGCGCACGGCAGGGCGCCGAGAAGGTCAAGTAGGAGTGAGGCATGCGATGAGCGTCGTGGTTCTCGATTTCGGATCGCAGTACACGAGGCTCATTGCCCGGCGCGTGCGCGAACTTGGCGCGTACTCGGTCATCCTTCCCGGCATGGCGCCGCTGGAGCGCATCCTCGAGGACGCGCCGGAGGCGATCATCCTGTCGGGCGGGCCACGGACCGTGTTCGAACCCGGAGCGCCGAAGCCCGACGCTCGTCTCTATGGCGGGGGCATTCCGCTTCTTGGAATCTGCTATGGCATGCAGCTGCTCGTGCAGCAAGCCGGCGGCGAGGTGTGCGACACCGGAACGCGGTCGTACGGTGCCGATCGTCTCGAGCGCGTGGAAGGCCGCCTGTTCGAAGGAATCGCGCCAGGCGCCACGGTCTGGATGAGCCATTCGACGGCCGTGGCCTGTCTGCCAACCGGGTGGACGTCGCTTGCGGCGACGAAGACGAACCCTCACGCGGCCGTAGCATCCCCCGACGGTCGCCTGGTCGGCGTGCAGTTCCATCCTGAGGTCGCGCATACGCCATGCGGAGCCGTTCTCCTCGCGAGCTTCCTCTCGCTCGCGGGCGTTCGCCGGGACTGGACGCCCGAGGCTTCGCTCGAGCGCGCAATGGTGAGCGTCACAGAGCGCGTGGGACGGGAGCGCGTCCTTGTGGGCGTCTCCGGCGGGGTGGACTCTTCGGCTCTCGCTCTGTTGCTCGCCCGCGCAGGCATCGATCACGCGGCGGTGTTCGTCGACCACGGACTCCTCCGCGAGCGGGAGCGCGAAGAGGTCGAGGACGCGCTGCGCCCGCTCGGCGTTCGACTCGAGACGGTGGATGCATCGGCGCGCTTCCTCGAGGCGTTGCGCGGCGTCGAGGACCCGGAGGAGAAGCGTCGAGTCATCGGCCGCGAGTTCGTCGCGGTCTTTCGCGATGTCGCCGCGGCGCAGGGACCATTCCGGTTCCTCGCACAAGGGACGCTCTATCCCGACGTGATCGAGTCCGCTGGCGGCGAGGGTGCGGCGAACATCAAGAGCCACCACAACGTCGGCGGTCTTCCGGCGGACCTTGGCTTCGAGCTGGTCGAGCCGTTCCGGACGCTGTTCAAAGACGAAGTCCGCGAGGTGGCGCGTCTCCTAGGACTTCCCGACGAGATCCGGCTGCGGCACCCGTTCCCCGGTCCGGGCCTTGCCGTCCGGATCCTGGGCGACGTGACGGAAGAGCGGCTGCGCATCGCGCGCAAGGCAGATGCGATCTTCATCGACGCACTGCGGCGTCACGGCGCCTACCACGCGACGTGGCAGGCTCTCGCTGTGCTCACCCCCGTCCGCAGCGTCGGCGTCGCCGGTGACGAACGGCGATACGGCTACGTCGTCGCGTTGCGCGCCGTGACCAGCGTCGATGCGATGACGGCCGACTGGGCTCGCCTTCCACACGACATTCTCGACGACGCAGCGCAGCGGATCACGCGCGAGATTCCCGAGGTCGGCCGCGTTGTCTATGACATCACGAGCAAACCGCCGGCGACGATCGAGTGGGAGTAACTCCCCGGGCTGAGCCGGCGGTCCGCCCCGCGAACGTGCGACACACGGACGCGTGGGCCGTGGCGCGCGCCCTCGTGGCCTCTCCGCTCCAGGGCTAGCCCGGGGTGGTCGCGAGGAACGATCGACGTGTGAAACGAAGACTCGACTCGGTGTCACCTGCGATGCGACGGAGAGCACGACCGTGAAGCTCCGCATGCAAGTCCTGATCGGCATCTTGGCTCTGGGGGCAATCGTGGTCGGAGTCCTGTTCCGCCTTGTGATCCCGCACGTCCGGAACTCGTTCGAGGAGCTCGAGGACAAGGATGTTCTCGCCCATGTCGCGCGGACGGAGAATGCGATTCGCGCCGAGCTTACGGCGCTCGAGTCGACGGCCGACGACTGGGGCGCGTGGAGTGACACGGCCGCGTTCGTGCGCGGCGAGGCTCCCAAGTATGTCGAAGCGAACCTCACAGACGCGATCTTCGAGAACCTGCGCCTGAGCTTCATGGTGTTCTACGACGTGTCCGGGCGTCTCGTGTTGGCTCGCGGTTTCGATCTGGACAGCGGCGCCGCCGTTGGGCCAGCGCCCGATGTCGTGGACGGCGTCGGACGTGCCCTCACCTCCCTCCGCCCGGCGGACGAAACGGAGAGTTCGGTCCGGTTGCTCGATCTCGGGGGGCGCTACGGTCTCGTCGCCTTCCATCCGGTGCTCAACAGCCAGCACGCGCCGCCGAGCGAGGGGGTGGTTGTCGTCGGTCGCGTTCTCACGCCTCGCGAGGTTGCGCGGCTCGCCGCACAGGTGGAGTTGCCGCTCGACATCCGCCCACTGTCGGCGGAGACGATCCCGGCCGGAGTTGTGGAGGCACTGTCCGGTGCGACGGGGAGTGTCGCCTGGCATCGCGGGACCAAGGAAGTCGAAGGGTACGGCCTATGGATGGCGACGGGCGGAGCGCCTGCCGTGCTCAGTTTCGCCATCCCGCGAACGATGTTCGAGGCGGGGCAGCGGACGCTGCGCTACCTGACCGGCGCGCTTCTCGCGCTGCTCGGCGCTCTCGGGACGGCCTTTCTCGTGTTCCTGAACTCGCGCGTGCTCGCGCGCACGGCGCGCCTGTCCCGCGACGTGTCGCGCATTTCCGTGTCGAACGACCGCGCGGAGCGCGTCAGCGTGACCGGCAAGGACGAGCTTGCCGACCTTGGCACGCACGTCAACGGGATGCTTGCGTCGATCGAGAAGTCGAGCTCCGCACTGGAGCGTAGCGAGAAGCGCTATCGCAACTTGTTCGCGTCCTCGCCGGACCCGATCTATATCACGTCAATCGACGGAGCTTTCGTTGACGTGAACAAAGCTTTCGTCGAGTTGTTCGGCTACGCGAAGGAAGAGATCATGGCGCTGCCGGCCGGCGCGCTCTACGTGCATACCGAGGACCGCAGAGCGTTTCGCGCCGCGATCGAGAATGAGGGGTTCGTCGCAGGTTATCCGTTGACTCTGCGCCGGAAGGACGGGGCGCATCTTCGCTGCCTGCTCACGAGCATCGTCGAGGACTCTCCCGACGGGACGGGGCGGGTCTATCAAGGGATCCTGCGCGACGTCACCGAACTCCTGCGCCAACAGGAGAAGCTCGAGTACCTCGCGACCCACGACCCGCTGACCGGGCTGTTGACTCGAGGCGCGCTCGATGAGGTCATGAAGCTCGAGGTCGCTCGCGCTGTGCGCAACCTGGAGCGCCTCGCTGTCTTCTACCTCGACCTCGACAAGTTCAAGGAAGTGAACGACACGCTCGGGCACGCCGCCGGCGATCGGCTGCTGCAAGAGGTGGCGGTCCGTCTGCGCGAGTCGTTGCGGGCGAGCGACGCGGTGGCGCGGCTCGGGGGCGACGAATTCGTCGCCCTGCTTCCCGGCATCGAGAGCCCGCGCGATGCCGAGATTGCGGCCGAGAAGCTGCTCCGTGCGTTGCGCGAGGCGTTCCGCGTGAATGACTACGAGCACGGCCTCTCGGCAAGCATCGGCATCGCGCTGTGTCCGGACGACGGCGAGAGCCCAAAGCACCTTCTCCAGAGGGCCGACGCGGCCATGTACTCGGTGAAGACGCAGGGACGCGACGGGTGGAAGCGCTTCGGCCCCGCCGCGGACGCGCCGTCGAGGAGCTAGCGCGTCTCGGTTCCCTCCAACGCGGAAGCGGCGAGCCTAAGGAACGACACCCGATGTCGCTCGAGTCGGGCACGCTGCCGAGCAAGCGCGCGGAAGCGGAACGGAGAGAAGCTTTCGATCCGGCGGACGTACTCGCGCGTGAACAGCTCCGGGGCCGCACCCACCGCGCCGAGCGTCAGTTGCAGGCTGGCTCCGCGCATGAG
>JBFYRA010000123.1:0-2636 GCA_041302485.1 Candidatus Bipolaricaulota bacterium | reverse complement strand
GCGTCCTCGCGTATACTCGGCGCCGCGAGGTGGTGGCGATGGCGACGACGGAGCTGATGCGGGTCAGGAACCTTGTCAAGCATTACGGAGCCGTCCGTGCCGTCGACGACGTGTCGTTTGTCGTGCCGGCATCCGCCGTGTTCACACTGCTCGGCCCGAACGGTGCGGGGAAGACGACGACGCTCGAGATCCTCGAAGGGATCCGCGAGGCCGACTCGGGCGAGATCGAGATCTTCGGCCGGCGCGTGCGGCGTATCGATCGCGCGATGAAGGAACGGATCGGCGTCCTGCTCCAGGAGGGCAACTTCGAACCGCATCTCAAGGTGCGCGAGGTGCTCGCCTTGTTCGCGTCGTTCTTCCGTACAGCGCGGTCGCCGGCGGACATGCTGCGGGAGATCGCGCTCGAGGACAAGGCGAACGCGCTCGTGAAGACGCTGTCCGGTGGGCAGAAGCAGCGCCTGGCCATCGGCGTCGCGCTGATCAACGATCCCGAACTGGTCTTCCTCGACGAGCCGACGACCGGGCTGGATCCTCAAGCCAGGCACAACATCTGGGCGATCGTCTCCGGGCTGACGGCGGCGGGGAAGACCGTGATCCTGACGACGCATTACATGGAAGAGGCGGAGACTCTGTCGCAGGCCGTCTGCATCATGGACCACGGCAAGGTGATCGCCGAAGGATCGCCGCGCGAGCTGACGTCGCAGCTCGGACAGGACACGATTGTCGAGTTCGTCGCGCCGGAGGATACGCAGTTCCCGGCCGCAGTCACCGAGCGGTGTGCGCTCGATCGAGGCGACGGCGGGATTGTGTCGACGCGCACGAGCGACCTCGCAGCGACGCTCGGGTGTCTGCTCGACTGGTCGAGGTCGACGGGGACACCCCTCGCGGAGATGGCCGTGCGCCAGCCGAACCTTGAGGATGTGTTCTTGTCCTTGACCGGGCGAAGGTTGCGATCGTGAGAGATATCCTGGCGATGGCGCGCGCCCAGCTGGCGGTGACGCTGCGCGAGCGGATCACATTCTTCTGGTTCCTCGCGTTCCCCATCCTCCTGCTCGTACTGCTGTCGCTCATCTTCGCCAACGTCGGCAAGACGGGGGACCTATCGTTCGAGGTCTCGGTCGTGAATCTGGACGCCGGGGTCGGCTCCGCTCGCCATGGCGAGCATGTGGCGGCGGCGCTCCGCGCTCTCGGATCGGCGACCGCCTCGGGTGAGACGCCGCCGTTCCAGGTTCGGTTCCCTGAAGGCGACGCAGACGCCGAGGCGTTCCTCGCCGCCGAGATCGAGGCCCTGAAGGTGGGCAAGCGCGACATTGTCGTTGCCATTCCGGAGGGGTTCTCGGAGAGCCTCATGCTGGCGGCGGGCGGCGCTCCGGGTGCGGTCCCGGCTCGTGTGATCGTGCATACGAGCGGCGGCCGCACGTCATCGGAGATGGCCCGCGGGATCCTCGAACAGGTCGTGGCGCGGATCGACCGGGAGATTCTGACGCAGCTCGGGCAGTTCGACGAAGGGCGCGCCGTTGCGGTGGCGCGAATCGACGCGGGGGCGGCGGATCGCACCGTCGCGTACGTCGACTTCCTCGTGCCGGGCGTCATCCTGATGGGGCTCTTCACCGCGGGTCTGTTCAGCGTGCCGGGAACGATCCTGTTCGGTCGGGAGCAGCGGATCTTGCGCAGGTATTGGGTGACCCCGCACAGCGCACCGCGGTTCCTCGCCGGATTCACGCTCGGGCACGTGGCGCTCTGCACGCTCCAGACGGTCTGCGTCTGGGGGCTCGGCCGGTTCGCGTTCGGGGCGCACATCGATCTGCTGCAGCCGCTTGCGGTCGCCTACCTCGCGGTCGCGATGGTGACGTTCCTTGCGATCGGGTTTCTGATCGCCGCCCTTGCGCGCACGGGGAATGCCGGGATGGCGATCGCGAACGTCGTGAACATGCCGCTCATGTTTCTTGGCGGACTCTTCTTCCCGACCGGATCTGTGCCTCCGGCGCTGCGCGCCGTCATGCTGGCGAATCCCGTGACGTACCTCGCTGACGGGCTTCGGGCGAGCGTCGGCGTCAGCACGGCCACGTACGGGGTTGCCGCCACCTTCGCGGTGCCGTGCGCGTGGATCGTCGTCTGCCTCGGGGTGGCGTCGCTGCGACTCAAGTGGGACGTGGGACGATGAAGGCGTTCCGCGCGCTGCTGCGAGCTGAGACGAGTGTCTTCTTCCGCGATGTCGCTTCGGTGACGTTCACGTTCCTCTTCCCGCTCCTGTTCATCGTCCTGTTCGGTCTCCTGATGAGCGGCATGGGAGGAGCGAGCGAGGCGAAGCTCGGGCTCGTGATCGAGGGCGGAGCGCGAGCCGGCGAGCTCGACTCTGTGGTCGCCGATGTCGGCCTGGCGCTGGTCAGGCGGTTCGGCACGGCCGACGAACTCCGCGGGGCGATTCTTGAACGGGACGTTGACTTCGGCGCCGTGTGGGACGGCGCGACGCTCACGTTCGTCTACGACGTGCGCCGAACGCAAGAGAACTTCACGTTCGAGGAGCTGGCGCGCGGAATGGCCGCGCGGTTCGACCTCGCGAACCAGGGGCTCGAACCGGTGATCCGGGTCTCCGCGGTCGTCGAGGGCGGCGAGGCGTCTGCCGACTGGTTCGC
>JBFYRA010000115.1:0-3683 GCA_041302485.1 Candidatus Bipolaricaulota bacterium | reverse complement strand
GCCCGCTTCGATCGTCGCATGCCGCGACTCTAGCGAAGCCGTGCGCGAGGGGCGATCCTGCGGGTCCGATGTCGAAGGGACGTTGGGCACGTCGGGCGCTTCACGCCCTCTTCACCGAATTGCCACACCGGCGCCAGGCGGCGCGGGGAAGATCGAGTAACGTTGGCGCGGCGAATTGTCGCGCGCGCTCTGTGGCGGCTATACTTCCGTTGCTATCTGGATGGAGTCTCTGTGCGTGTCCTGGACACGCCAGCTTGGCGCGAGGGGGCCGGGTGGCTCGTCGCGCGGCGTTGAGAAGGAGCTGGACGAATGAAACGCGTCATGTCAATTTGCCTGATGGTGGGGGTGGCGGCGCTTGCCGCCTCGGGTACGGCGTGGGGGCGAGGGCCGATCTCGATAGGGAGCGATGAGGAGTTCATCGCGGCGAACGGCGTCGTGGGCGGTCGCGGAACGGCCGACGATCCGTACGTAATTGCCGGCGCCGAGGTCCAAGCGGGGCCCGACGATGTCTATGGGATCCGGATCGAGAACACGCAGGCCTCGTTCATCCTTCGCGGGGTGACCGTGCAAGGCGCCTCGGGGACGGGCGGCGCCGCCATTCGCATCGCGTTCGCGGCCGCCGGACGGCTCGAGGGTTGTGCCGTCTTGGCGTCGGTGAACGGTGTGGAGATCGTCTCCTCGACGGGCATCGCGATGCGCGACTGCGTGCTCTCGGTCACGGGCGCCGGACTCCGCGTGACCGGGGACGCGGTGGAGCACTACGATCATGACATCGACGCATCCAACCTCCTGAACAGCAATCCCATCGGCTACTTCTACGGACTCGACGGCGCGACGGTGTCGGGACTCACGACGTCGCATCTCACGGTGGCCGGCAGTCGGAACGTGACCGTCACGGGGAACACGCTTGTGAACGGCGACGGCGTGCGGCTTGCGTTCGTGACTGGATCCCGCGTGGCCGAGAACTCCGTCTACCGCACGACGCCCGTGTACACCGAGCACGGCATCTTCCTGCTCCAATCGAGCGACAACACGATCGAACAGAACGCGCTGCGGAATAACCGACTCGCCGGAATCCAGATGACCCTGTCGTCGCGCAACGTCGTGAAGTGGAATCAGCTTCTCGCCAACGACTCGGGCATCCGACTCGTGGCGTCGGACAACAACGTCGTCTCCGAGAACGTCTTGTTCGCCAACGTGTCGGGGATTCTCCTCTCGGGAGGGGCGGGCGGGAACACCGTGGCGGACAATGTGATCTACCACGAAAACACGAAGCTCGGCATCTCGCTCGAACAGGCGGATGGGAACAGAATCGAGCGCAACGGGATCTCGGACTCCGAAGTGGGGATCACGCTCGGCGAGCTTGCGACCGGCAACGTCGTCGAGGCGAACACGATCCTGAACGGCGCGTACGGGATCCAGCTCTTTGGAAGCTATAACTGGATCCTGAAGAACCTCGTCGCCCAGGAGTCGCGTGGGATCCTATGCCCGGAGACCTTCGGGCGCTCGGTGACCCGCGGGAATGAGATTCGCGGCAACACGTTCACCGACAACGAGCAGCACGTGTACCTGAACCTCGACTCGGCGGCGAATCACGTCGGGGAGAACGCGTTCCTCGGCGATGGGACAAAGCTCGTCGCAGACTACGGCACGGGCAACGCCTGGACGATCGGCGGCGTCGGCAACTTCTGGGGAACGGCGTCGGTCGTCGACGCGAATGGCGATGCGGTCGGAGACTCGCCGATCACGGTCTTCCCGTCGATGGCCTCCGACTCCGCCCCGCGTGCGTCGTGGACGCCCGTCGGCGCGGGCGTCGGCATTCTCGGGACGCTCGCACCCGGCACTGTGTCGATCGTGAACGCAGCCGGCGGAACCGTGCAAATGAGCGTCGTCAACGCGGACAGCGGCTCCGAACGTTGGGTCGGGTTCCGCGGCTTTCCGGGTGCGTACGTGGAGCGGTTTCCGGGAGTCCTGTTCCGCTTCGACGAGGAGAGCCAGGCCAAGTTCACGATGCTGACGGTGCTGTTCGATCTTGACGTCGCGTTCTTTGCCGCGGACGGGACCTTTGCCGGCGGCACGACGATGAAGGCGAACAGTCAGGACTTGTACACGGCTTCGGCGCCGTTCCTCTATGCGCTGGAGTTGCCGGCAGGCTCTCTCGCGAGGCTCGGCATCGGCGATGGCGCGCGTCTCCTCCTTCCGTAGCGGGCGGGAGCGCAAGGCCATCACGACGGTCGTCTTTGACCTCGACGGCACGCTGGTTCGCTACCACGGCGTCGAGTTCGAGTCGAGTTGGGGAGCGATCGCCATCGCAGCAGGCGTCGGCGATCGCTCCGCCGCGCTGTTGCGGGAGTACTTTCCCCGTCGCGAAGCGTACGCCGAATGGGTGGCGGCCGACGCGGCGCTCTTGGCCGGGATTCCCTACGCCAGGGTCGCGGCGCGCGTGCTGCCCGCGCCGTACGCCGAAGGCGTTCCGAGTGCCGTGCGCGTGCTACGCCCGCGCTATCGGCTCGGGATCCTGTCGTCGGGCGTCGACCTCGTTGCCGAGTGGGTGCGGCACGACCTCGGGCTCGATTTCGCCGTCGCGAACCGCATCCACGTCCAGGACGGTCTGTTCACCGGGACGAGCGAGACGATCGTGAGTCTGTGGGCGAAGGACGAGGCGCTGCGTGCGCTCGCAGCCGAACGGAACCTCGATCTACAGGAGATCTGTTTCGTCGGCGATCACGTCAACGACATCCCCGTGATGCGGATCGTCGGGATGGCGGTGGCGGCGAACCCGAAAGACGACGCGTTGGCCGGCGTCGCCGACCATGTCATCGACACGTTCGATGACTTGCCGAGGCTGATCGCGGATTGGTCGACCGGCTGACGGAAGGCGCCGGCTACGTGCCGAAGATGCGGTCGCCAGCGTCGCCGAGGCCGGGCAGGATGTAGCCCTTTGCGTTCAGTTCGCGGTCGAGCGCCGCGCTGTAGATTGGCACGTCAGGATGGGCGTCGGAGAACGCCGCGACGCCCTCGGGCGACGCGACGAGGCAGAGGAATTGGATGTGCCGCCCGCCCCGTCGCTTGATGAGCTGCGCCGCAGCGATGGCGCTCCCGCCGGTCGCGAGCATCGGATCGACAAGGATGATTCGTGCCTCCTCGATGTCCGGCGGAAGCTTGCAGTAGTACTCGACCGGCTGCAGCGTGTGCGGGTCGCGATACAGGCCGACGTGGCCGATCCGGGCCATCGGGATGAGGTCGAGGACGCCGCCGAGCATGCCTGTGCCTGCCCGCAGAATCGGCACGAGAACCACGCGCGCGTCGAGCACGCGTCCGGTGGTCTGCTCGAGCGGGGTGGTCAGATCGATCTCGCGCAGCGGATAGTCACGCGTGATCTCGTACACCATGAGCGCCGTCAGCTCGTCGAGCAGCCGCCGGAACGTCTCGTTGTCGGTCCGAACGTCGCGCATCCGCGTCAGCTTGCTCTGGATCAGCGGGTGGCCAATGATGTGCAGCGTTCCCATACGTTCTCCGTTAGGCAACCATACCCGATCTCGCTCGGCTCGGCAAAAAGCCCAGCAGATCCTACGTTCCCGCGACTTGCAGCGACTCCACGAGCACGTAGGGCGCTCGTACGTTCCCTAGGAGCATGGACTCCGTGGAGCGCGCCTCGCGGCTCAGAGCGGCCACGTGCAGGA
>JBFYRA010000110.1:0-8008 GCA_041302485.1 Candidatus Bipolaricaulota bacterium | reverse complement strand
GGCCGCATCTACAGCCCGGCCGGCGACGTGCGGCGTGACGTCAGCGTTCTCGTCAACGGCGCGAATGCCGCACGGCGCAGCGGCCTCCAGACCGCGCTGCGCGACGGCGACCGTCTGACGCTCCTGCCGCCGGTGGGCGGCGGGTAGCTGGGCTGTCGACTCGGCGGGGCGTCGACAGCTAGGGCCAATCGCCGGTTCAGTGGCTGCGATTGGCTGGCTGTTGCCCAGGTGTGTCGTCTGGCAGCGGCTGTCAGCCTGTTGGTGGGTGGCTGACAGCTTGGGTCGATTGCCGGTTGAATGACTGCAATTGGCCGGCTGGTCTACTCCCACAGAAGGGAATCGGGAGAGTCTGGCTGTCGACGGGGCGTGTTGTCGACAGCTAGGGGACTCCCCGAGAAGGGAATCGGGGAGTCCCGGAGGGCTCCCCGATCGGTGTGGTGGCTATCCGCAAGGAGGTTAGCGGAAGTGCAGCTCTTGGGCTGCACCAACACACTGCCCGAGTCATGTGAGCCGCGTGTGAAGAGCCCATGACCGAGCCGTGTAGCTCGGCGAGCCGGGTCGAACCTGCCTCTGAGATCTGCGTTGGGGCGTCTCGCTAGTCGTTGCGAACCGACTCGCGCTTCGCCGCGATGTTGGCGCTGAAACGCACTTCGTCAATCACAAACCTCTCGTGTATGCCGCGGCCGACGAGCTCGACTTCATCGTAGACCTCGAACCGGAACGACAGGCGGCGCCGATCGACGGCGACGATCTCGGAGGTCACCGTGACCTTCATTCCAGGGGGCGTCGCGGCGAGATGCTCGAGGGAGATCGTCGTGCCAACGGTCTTCTGGCCGGGCGGGAGCGTCGGGTCGATCATCAGCCGCGAGCATTCCTCGCAGAAGCCGACGAGTACGGGAGTCGCCAAGACGTCGACGAGGCCGCTTCCGAACGCGCTGGCGAGGTGCTCGCGCGCGACGATCCAGGTCTGTGAACGCTTCGTTCCGACTTCCACCATGAGGTCCCCTTTCGCACTGCCGCGGTGCGAGTCGATGCGCCCGCCTACGCGACGAGGTCGGGATGGTACAGGTGGGGTCTTCGATCGGCGAGCTTGTCGTTGTGCGACGTGAGCCGTTTGTCGCGCGCCCGCGCAGCGTCGATCTCGACGACGGCAACCTCGACGCGATCGAGCGACAGGCGGGCAAGCACATCGCCGTCGGGGCCGACGACCTGGCTTTCGCCCGTGTAGCGCAGCTCTTTCTTGTCTCTTGCCTCGGAGCCGACGCGGTTCGCGGTCGCGGCGTAGACGCCGTTCTCGAACGCGCGAACGGCCATCGTTCGCTGTCCGACGCCGGGCAGGACGAGGTTCGATGGGTGCACGAGGAGGTCGGCTCCTGAAAGGGCGAGCGAGCGCGCCACTTCGGGAAAGAGGTGGTCGAAGCAGATCATGATGCCGACGCGGACGCCGCCGATGTCGTGGACGGCGAGCGGGCGGTCGCCGGGCAGGAAGAAGCTCCGCTCGAGGCCGAACAGGTGGATCTTGCGATAGGTCGCGACCCATCCCTTCGGCCCCACAAGCACGGCGGAGTTGAAGATGCCGTCTGGCGACGATTCGGGCAGGCCGCCGACAGCGAAGCAGTCACGGTCGCGGCAGAACGCCACGAGTTCCTCGGTTGTCGGGCCGCCGGGGACCGGCTCGGCAAGCCGCTGGACCTCGGCGGCGTCGACGAACTGGTAGCCCGAGGCGAAGAACTCCGGCAGCACCCAGAGGTCGGCTGACTGGTTCTCGATCAAGCCGAACGCGTCATCCAGATTCCTTCGCCGCTCCCCGAACATGGGCGCTGTCTGGACGATGCCGACGCGAAGTCGTGGCGCGAGAGGGTTCGCGGTCATTGCCATCTCCGGGGGAACCTGGTGGCCAGCCGGTAGCGGCTAGTGGCGAGCCGCTAGCCGCAGCCGCAGCTTCCGACGAAGAACTTAACGATGAGGATGATGCCGACGAGGACGTAGAAGAGCGCCGAGTAATCCGATCCCATGATGTCTCCTTTTCCGATCCCGGCGCCTGTGCGCCGGCCTGTACTCGCCTCTGTTCCGCTCTCCGACATATGTCTGTCGAGAGAGCGTGCTGCATTCTACCCTGAGCTAGTCTCCGACCTCGACTTCCGACGTGCGGGGCGCGTAGCGCAGGATGGCTTCCGGGAACGCGAGGATCGAGATGTAGAGCCATGTTTCGCCCGATGCGCGTTCGACGCCGACGCGCAGGCACTCGCCGAAGTCCCGGAACAGGCCGAAGTCGGGGCGGAGCAGGCCGGGCGTGCGCGCGGAGTACGTCGCGCCGAGGGTCAGCCCCCAGTCGGCCGCGGCCTCCAGCTCGGCATCGAGCTTCCAGCCGGACACGGCGATCGGTGCGAGGTCTGCGTCAACGCGCAGCGAGACGGCCATCGCGTTCGATGTCGACGAGAGCGTGAGCGACGAGCGCTCGAAGCGCAGGCTGGTCTTGTCGAGCGGGAGCTGCCACGCCAGAGTCCGCGCGCCGTCCGTCCACGTGCCGCGCAGGTCGAACTCGGCGAATCGACCGTTGACGGGATCGAATGCGCCGGACACCGTCCAGTCCGCGACAGTCTGCCACGCCAGCGTTCCTCGGATCGGGCCTGCCCCGTCGGCGAGGCTGTAGCTGCCGGACAGCTTCACGTTGAGGGTGCCTGTGCGTTCGAGCGCCCAGCGCAGTTCGTGCCCGCCTTCCGATCGGTCGGAGTCGAGCGGGCTCTCTCCGGCGACCCACGTGCTCGACCAGTTGAGATCGAGGTCGCTCCATCGGAAGGTGGGAGTGAGCGCGAGCGTGAGCCGCGTCTGCCGTCCGCCCGGTCCGTCGTAGAGCGAGCCCTGGACGGAGGCTTGGGGCAGGATGCGCAGATCGCCGAGCACGAGCGCGTCGGCCGCGGCGAACGCGAGCGCCGAGACCCTGAACGCCTCGCGCATCGGAGCACCGAGGGTTCCTTCTCGGAGCCAGCCGGCCGTCACGCGGGGCTCGACTCGCAGGGCGCCGAGGGGCGCGGCCCCGAGGGGCGCGGTGTCGAGGCGGATGGCGTCAAAGTCTAGCGCCAGCTCCGGAAGGCGTTCGGAGACCTTCGTTTCTCCCGAGCTGCTCGTGCGAAGTTCGCGCGCCGCCGCGACCGAGAGGTCGCCGAGGCCTGTCTCCCCGTCGAGGGTGAAAGAGTAGGACAGCCGCTCTCTCGTTCCCTTCTGCTCGAACGACAGTCGGCCGGTGCCGCTCCATCCGGCGGCGAGCCGCGCGGCGTGTCGCAGCGCGAACCGCGCTTCGGAGTCGCCGACCTTCGCCGGAAGGCGGTAGGCCGAGATCTCGCCCGTCTGGCCGCCGAAGGCGTAGCGCGCCACGCCTCCGAGGCCGACCTCGACGTAGCGCGTGAACACGTCGATGTTGACACTCCCGTAGAGGGACTCACTGACGAACACGGGCAGGCTCCACTTGGCGAACCAGCCTCGCTCTTCGCTGTTGCCGATGGCCGGGAAGAGGGGCGCTTCGAGCGCGTCGGCCAGTGGCTGGACGAAGAGCGGGAGCCAGACGACAGACACGCCGCCGGCGCGGCCGGTGAGCCCGTAGGCAACGAGAAGGCGGTCGGGGTAGAGAAGGAGGCGATCGGCGCGCAGGCTGTACGGCTGGCGCGTCAGGTCGACGCCTGTGCAAGCGCACGTCGTGAGATCGCTCGCGAACGCTTCGATGCGGCTGACGCGTCCGTCCTCGAACGTGAGGCGTCCCCGGCGGGCTCGAAAAAAGAGTGTGGTCTCATCCCCGGCGGAGTTCGTGAACGACGTCGAGCCGTCCAGTCCCTCGGCTTCGGCGGATCGCGTCAGCACGGCGCCGGAACTGGCATCGACCTCGGCGACGAGAGACTCGCTGACGAGGGTCAGCTTGCCGTCTACGGCCAGCTCGACGCGGCCGGCGGCTTCGAGACGCCAGCTATCGGATTGGACTTGCTCGAGCGTGAGCGAGTCGGCGCGCAGGGCCGACGCGTCAAACGTCGCGCGCGCGTCGCCGCGTGCGCGCAGGAGCGTGGCGTCGTCCGAAACATAGAGCTCGTCGCATTCAATGTGCACGGGCGCGGCGCCGCGCGCCGTCGCCGCGAAGACGACGAGCGCGAGCAGGGGCAGGATGGCGAACGGAATCTTGGCGCGGATGCGGCTCCAGACGTCGCGCGACGCGAGGCGATCGACTCGCAGGAAGAGCAAGAGCCCGAGGCCTCCGAACAGGATGTTCGGCAGCCAGGCGGCAAGCGCAGGATCCATCGCATGGCGCCGCCCGAGAGTCTGCGTCCACCACAGGACGCCCTGGTACACGGCAACAAGTAGCAGGCCGAGGACGATGCCGACGGCGCGGCTGCGCGGCAGGAACGCGAGAGAGAGCGAGCCCGCCAGCAGGACGAAGATCACCGCAGCGAGCGGCAGCGCGAGCTTGAGGTGGATCTCCACGAGGTACTCGCTCGCGCGTTGCCCGTTGGCGCGCGCCTGTGCGACCCGCGACAGGAGTTCGCCGATGCCCATCTCCGACGTCGTCTTCGACCGCGACAAGAGTTCGGCGATTCCCTGGTCCACGGGAAGCACGAGCGTCGCGACGACGGCGGAGAAGACGAGGCTCCCCTCGCGGTCGAAGCCGTAGGCGCGGGCATTGTCGAGCGACCACGCGTCGCCGCTCCACGTTCCTTGGTCGGCCGTGAGGAAGGTCAGCTGAGCCTTGGCCTCCGATGAGGTCTGCGGGAACAGCTTGCCCGTCGTGTCGTAGATGTGGACGTCGTAGATCTTGCCGGTCGATTCGTCGTAGCGCCGGATGTAGATGTACTGGTCGTTCGCGCCTTTGAAGAACGCGTTCGACGTGATTCGCGGCACGCCCTGGCGAAAGATGACGCCGCGCAGGGCGTCCTGATACGCGCTTTCGGACGTCGGAACAAGCCAGTTGTAGATGGCAAAATCGGCGACCGCGACGCCGGCCGCGGCGACGACGAGCGGCAGGAGGATGCGCCGCAACGGAATGCCGAGCGACTCGAGCGCGACGATCTCTCGATCGTGGACCATGCGGCCGAGCCCGAGAAACGTCGCGAACAAGACGCTCATCGGGACCGCGACGACGAGCAGGCTGGGGACCTTCAACAGGACGAGGCGCAGCAACATCGGCATGCTGATGCCGCGATCGACCATCAGGTCGGACAAGGAGAGGATGATGTTGAGCAGGATGAAGAGGATGAGCCCGGCGAGCGCCAGCACGAACGGGCCGGTCATCTCGCGCAGGACGTAGCGGTCGGAGCGGCGCAGCATCACGCGGCATCATAGCGAAGAGAGCGATCGGGTCGCCAGTCGCGCGCGGCGCCGGATGGCTCCTGCTCGGCCGATGCGGTAGAATGAGCGCAACAGGCCATGGGAACGCGTGTCTACATCGAGACCTGGGGTTGCCAGATGAACCTCCATCAGACGGAAGGCATCGCCGGAGTGCTGGAGAGCGCCGGCCTTTCCGTGGTGGACCGTATCGAGGATGCCGATGTCGTCTTGTTCAATGGCTGCATGGTCCGCGGCAAGGCGGAGGAGAAGCTCCTCGGGCGCCTCGGCGCCGTCGCGGAGGAGAAGCGTCGCCGCCCCGTCTTGCTCGGCGTCGGCGGCTGCTTCGGCCAGGTGCACGGGCAAGCGTTGTTCCGGCGCTCGTCGGCGATCGATTTCGTGTTTGGGACACGCCGACATGGCGAGCTGCCGCGGCTGATCGAGACAGCGCGCGGCGGGCGCGCGTCGCTTCTCTGCGCCGACGAGGACGTGTCGCTCGAGGAGACGCCGCTGCGCCGATCGAGCCCGGCGATCGCGATGGTGACGATCACCGAGGGGTGCTCGAACGCATGCGCCTACTGCATCGTGCCGCGGGCGCGCGGCCCGATGCGCAGTCGCGACCGCGAGGCGATCCTCGACGAGGTGCGGGCGGCGGTCGAGACCGGGCGCCGAGAGATCCTGCTGCTCGGGCAGAACGTGAATGCCTACGGACAGGATCGGCCGGAGTGCGGGACGTTCGCCGCGTTGCTCGGGCGTGTCGCTGCAGCCGGGCCGCGGCGCATTCGGTTCACGAGCTCTCACCCGCGGGACATGACGCCCGAGATCCTCGAGGTCATGGCCGCCCATCCGAACGTCTGCCGGCACCTCCATCTTGCGCTGCAATCCGGATCGGACCGAATTCTGGCCGCCATGAACCGCGGCTATACGCGCGATGCGTTCCTGCGGACCGTCGACGCGGCCCGTCGCGCGATGCCCGGGATCAACGCCACGACCGACCTCATCGTCGGGTTCCCGGGGGAAACGGATGTGGACTTCGAGGACACGCTCGCGGTCGTGCGCGAGACGCGGTTCGGCTCGATCTACGCGGCCAAGTACTCCCCGCGGCCGGGGACGCGGGCCGCGGCCTTGGCTGACGATGTGACGGCCGACGTGAAGCAGGCGCGGCTGGCGCGCGTTCTCGACGCCGAGCGGGTGATCGCGGCGGAGGAGAACGCGCGGCGTGTCGGCTCGACGGTCGTCGTGCTCGTTGAAGAGCCGGCGCGCGACGGGCGATGGGTCGGCCGCGCCGACGACCATCGGACGGTCGTGGCGGAGGGGACAGCCTGCGTCGGCGACCTCGTCGACGTGCGGATCACGAGCTCGTCGGCATCGGGACTGGCCGGGACAGTGACGGGTCCGGCATCGTAGGGTTGTTGCGAGAGGGATGGGTGGGGGAGAGGGCGCCGAAGGCGACGATTCCTTGGTCGGCGCTCGGGCTCGGGCAGTTCCTGGCCGTGCTCGGCGACGACGCGGTGCTATTCCGCAACGGCGAGCCCGCCACCGACGAGTCGGTTGACGAGTCAGCTGACCAGTCGGCCGGCGAGAGGGCGGCAATCCTGCGCGTCACGTTCGAGCCGCGCGGTCCGCGCGACGAGAACTCGCTCGATCTCGGTCTCCTCTGCCGGTGCCTCTCTCCGTGCGAGCCCGATCACGGGTTCGCCTCCGCGTGCGCGGCGCGCGGCGTCGTGCTGCGGAAGAAGCGGCCGGCGATCTCGGTCGGCCGCCTGCTTGTGGCCGTCCTGACCGATGCGGCGACGCTCGACCGCGAGATGCTCCAACTCGTCGGGTATCTCTGCGGCGGGGCTGTGCGCGACGTCTTGCTGGGCCTCGTGAGTCTGCCCGGCGCGGCGGAGGGAGTCCCGCCGGATGAGACGCCGCGAGCTGCTCGCTCCGAGCGGGACGCGGACCGGCGCCTCTCGGCGCGCGACGTCCTTGGCCCCGAAGGACCGATTGCCCAGGCTCTCTCGAACTACGAGGCGCGGCGCGGCCAGCTCGAGATGGCGGAGGCCGTCGAGCAGACGCTCGACCGGGGCGGAGTGCTGTCGGTCGAGGCGGGGCCGGGAACCGGGAAGACGTTCGCCTACCTCGTGCCCTCGCTGGCGCGCGTCGGGCGGGAGGACGGAGCGCGCGCGGTCGTCTGCACGCGCACGAAGCAACTGCAGGACCAGATCTTCCACAAGGACCTCCCATTCCTCGCGGCGCGGATCGGCGCTCGCGCGAACGCGGCGCTGCTCAAGGGGCGCGAGAACTACCTCTGCCTGCGGCGCTGGGAGATCGCGGTGCGCGAGATGAGCGAGGGACTCGAACGCGACCGGTTGGGATCGCTGGCGACGCTCGGACGTTGGGTGTTCGACACCGAGACCGGCGATATCGAGGAGAACAGCGCGTTCCTCGCGCAGGACGACGCGCGCGAGCTGTGGGCGCGGCTGTGCGACCTCCCGACCGCGTGCTCGGGAGCGTTCTGCCCTCACGTCGAGGAGTGCTTCTCGATTCGGGCGCGGCGCCTTGCGCGAAAGGCGGACTTGGTCGTCGTCAACCACTCTCTCCTGTTGAGCGATGCGGCGGCGAACGGCGTGATCCTCGGGAAGTACGGCCATCTCATCGTCGACGAGGCCCACGCGTTCGAGGCGGCGGCGCGGCTTGCGTTCACGGCCACGCTGTCCGA
>JBFYRA010000056.1:0-3956 GCA_041302485.1 Candidatus Bipolaricaulota bacterium | reverse complement strand
GAGCGCGTGTTGGAGAAGCTGACCGTCTCCGCAGGCGGCTTCGTCACGAGGGAAGTGCGCAAGTGCGGCCACCGTGTCGGCTTCGCTCTCGTCGACCTCGCAACGGGTGAGGAGAGGATGTTCGCGCGCGTCGGCGCGGGCGGTGAGAGGGTCGGCCGCTACGCCGTCGATGCCGGCATCATCGAACGGATCGGCGTCCCCGCAATCCTGCGCGCTCTCGAGGAACGGGATCTCGTCGTGATCGACGAGATCGCGCCGATGGAGCTGCGCGCCGCGGGTTTCGTCGCCGCCGTCGAGCGCGCCCTGGCGAGCGACCGGGCGCTCCTCATCTCGACGCACGCGCACGCCACGAGCCCGATCGCCGACCGCGTGCGACAGGAACTCCGCCTCGTGCGCGTCAAGCTCGGGAATCGCGATGCGCTTGTCGAGACCGTTGTCACGCTCCTGCGCGACGATCCGGTCCCGTCATCGGATTCGCCCGCTGTACTCGCTCCGTGAGGGAGTCGGCGCCTGTCCAGCGAGCGAGGCGCGCGAAGACTCCGAATCAGCGCCACGCCATGCCGGAGGCGTACGGACGCGCTTGAAGGCATTCCGAGCGAACGGTACGGTATCGCCAAGGGAGGGGACATGGCATACGACGCGTTGATCCTGGGCGGTGGACCTGGCGGCTACGTGTGCGCGCTGCGTGCGGCGCAGCTCGGTCTTAAGGTGGTCCTCGTCGAGGAGAAGGATCTCGGCGGCGTGTGCCTCCACTGGGGCTGCATCCCGACCAAGGCGCTGTATGCGGCCACGCGCCTCCTGCATCAGGCCGCGTCCGCGACCGAGATGGGCATCGCGTTCTCCCCCCCGGCGATCGACCTCGCGCAGCTCGCTGCGTGGAAGGCGAGCGTCACGGGGCGACTTGCGGGCGGAATCGCTGACCTCATGAAGGCCGCCGGCGTCGATGTCGTGCGCGCTCGAGGTCGCCTCGCCGGCGTGGGCGAGGTTGTGCTGTCCACCGGTGAGACATTGCGGGCGGAACGCCTGGTCATTGCGACCGGATCCCGACCCATCGAGATCCCTGGGTTCTCGTTCGCGCACGCACGCGTCTGGTCGTCAGACGACGCGCTGCGTCTCGACGAGATCCCACAACGCCTTGCGGTGATCGGCGGAGGCGTCGTCGGGCTCGAGCTCGCCACCATCTACCGCCGCCTCGGCAGCGAAGTGACGGTGATCGAACTCCTGCCCGATCTCCTCGCCACGCTCGGACTTGACCGACGAGCGATTGCCCTCGTGAAGCGTTCCCTCTCGGGAGCCGGCATCCGCGTCCTCAACGGCGTGAGCGCTGCCTCGTTTGCCGAGAAGCCCGACGGAATCGAGATCGCACTCAGCGACGGCAGCGCGGTCGCCGCGGATCGCGTGCTCGTCGCGGTCGGCCGTCGCCCCAACTCGGCGGGCCTGGGCCTCGAGGCGGTGGGGGTCGAGGCCGATCGCCGCGGCGCGATCCCGGTGAACGATCGCTGCGAGACGTCCGCGCCTCGCGTGTACGCGATCGGAGATGTCGTCCCCGGACCGATGTTGGCGCACAAGGCCTCGGCGGACGGCATCGTTGTGGCCCACGCGATGGCCGGCGACAACCATCCCGCCACACCGGCCGAGCTCATTCCCCAAGTCGTCTTCACCGATCCCGAGATCGCATCGGTCGGCCTCTCGGAGTCGGCGGCTCGCGCCGCGGGGCGCGAGATCGTGGTGGGACGATTCGCCTACGCCGGACTCGGCAAGGCGCTCGGAATGCGCGAAGCGGAGGGTTTCTTCCAGGTCGTCGCCGACGCGGCCGACCACCGCATCCTCGGCGTGACCATCATCGGCGCGGAGGCCTCGGACCTTCTCGCCGAGGGCGGGCTCGCCGTACGACACGGGCTCACCTTGGAACAGGTCGCGGAAACCATCCACGCGCACCCGACGCTTCCCGAAGGATTCCATGAAGCCTGTGAGAATGCCCTAGGCCGAGGCATCCACACCGCCAAGCGGTAGACGCCTCGGCCCGGCCGTGGCATTCACACGGCGAAACGATAGGGCCTCGGCCCGGCTTCAGGGATTCACGGCCGTCGGTCCGGCGGGCCGATGGCCGTGCTCAAGGCGGAAGAGGCGCGACGCGCACACGTCGAAAGAAGAGGGGAGCCTGCGCGTCGGAGGCTCCCCTTGAGGTCGCTGTTTCAGCGTATCAGGCCGCAATCGGCGCACCGCCGATCGCGACCCCTATTCAGTCTTCGCTTTCTTCTCGACCTTTGCGCTCGGGTGAACGTCAAGCGTCTCGCTGTACTCGACGCTGACGATGTTGCATCCCGACCCAATCTTGATGCGCTTCCCGCGCACCGCGTCGGCCGTCGTTTCCTCGATCTCGATGTCATCGCCTTCAATCGATCCGGCCTTCAGTTCGGCCATGCCTCCACCGGAGAACATCCGCACGAGCCCGTCGAAAAGGATGCCGCGCTCGCGGAAACCGCCGCGCAGGATCTCAATCTTCTCGCCGCCGATCTCGGCCGCGTGACACTTCCCACCGAGGCGCACCTCGATCTTGTCGGCCGCGAGGAGGCCGTCAATCGTGAACCCGCCGGACGCCTTGAAGATCTCGGCTTCGAGGTTCCCGCCGACGTGGATGTGGCCGCTCACCTTGACGTACTCGGCCGTCACATTCTGCGTCACGCGGAACGTGCCGGAGCACTTGAGCTCCTTCACCTTCGCGTCCCCGCCGATGCGTGCCGCGCCGCTGACCGACATCTCTTCGGCCGTGACGGACCCCGCGAAGGACGCGCCTCCGGAGACGGAGACCTGCGTCGCCTCGACGTTGCCCTCCACCTTGCCGGCGCCGGAGATGCGAAGCTCTTCGGCCTTGAGATCGCCGGTCACTTTGCCGGCGCCGGAGATCGAGACGCGAGTGTAGTTTCCGCCACTCAGCTTGCCGGCCCCGGACAGACTGGCCGACCGTTTGTCCTCGCTCATCGTTCCTCCTCTCTCTCGCCCGATGCCGCACCCCCGTGCGGCCCTCCGGTGCCCTGCGCGAGATCCAGCTTGATGCGCTCCATCGTATTCCGTAGGTCAACCGTCCCGACGCGCTGGACGTCCGGATCGAACAGGACGTCGAGCGGCGCCACGGCCGCGAGGCTGATCTCGGCCGAGATGCCGCCGGCAGCCACTCGCTTGCGGAGGAGGTGTACGTGGAGGTCCGTCTCCGCAACCCGCTCGAGGAACGACTCGTTCAGGTGCTTGCGCAGCGTGCGCTGGACGAGCGCCTGCTCCTCTGCCCGCGCGGCGCTCCGGAGCTTGCTCGCGACCGCCACACACAGTGCGTCGCCAAGCGTCATCGACTTCAGCGCCGTCGCGTCCATGCCGCACTCTTCCAGCGACGTCTCGTCAAACCACGTCGCACCGCGCAGCCGCTCGACGGCAACCTGAACCTTGGCGTTCACCTGCTGCGTGATCGCGTCGGCCAGATCGTCCAGCGGATGCGTGTCCTTCATCGACTTGATCCGCTCGATCCTCTCGAGGATCTTGTCGCGCGGGAAGAAAGTCTCCTGCCCCGTGAACGTCGAGCGACGGATGAACCAGGCCTCCGGAATCAGGCCCTTGCGCTTCCAACGATACAGCTGGCCATAGGAGATGCCCATCTTGCGCAGCACCTCTTTCTTCGCAACCAGGTTCTCTTCGTCCATGGTCTTGACACCTCCTCTGCCGTGCTCGCCGTGTGGGGACTGTGAAACCGAGTCCCGCCATCACGACGAGCAAGCGGAAGACGCAGGCATTGTAACAACACACTGTGACGTTTTCAAGAAGGGGACGTGTGCGAACGCGGGGGCCAATCGGAACCAAGCTCCGCCCGCTCCACCCGGCAGCTTGGAGCGATCCGGCGGGTTCGAGTCCCGTCAGGCGTACCAGACGTCACCGTACCAAGAACCGAGTCCTCGGCACTGCCGGGG
>JBFYRA010000055.1:0-8559 GCA_041302485.1 Candidatus Bipolaricaulota bacterium | reverse complement strand
GCGGGGCGATCCCGAAGGATCGCCCCGACGGCGTGAGAGGTTCTCGTACAGGAGGCTGGCGTCTCATCCTGTTCATGCAACATACACGCATGGAAGAGAGAGGTTTCACTCGGGAGTAGGAGCCGGCGATGATCGTGCGGATGGACGCGCGAGCGATAAGTGCGCGTGCCTGGCTCGCGTCGAGCTGCGGCTAGGAGCCGGCTACGGAGCGCCGGCGGGGTTCGCGAGGAGGGCCGTGATTCGGCTCTCCCAGGCAGCTTGCGCGGCGGTGTTCCTTCCGCCCATGGTCTCGGCGTCGTAGGCGGCGTGGGCTGCGCTGGCGCGCGCCAGGATCGCCGATCCCGTCGAGTTGGCGAGCTCGCTCAGCGACCGAGCGCAGACTTGGGCCGTCGCGTTGACGCACTCGGCCGCGCTCGACAGCTTCTGCGTGATGGTGAGCGGTGCGATCGTCGTCTCGATCAGCCGGCGATAGACTTCGTGCAGATTGAAGTGGAATTGCTCATGCCGCAGGGTTGCCGCCGTGACGTAGGCGGAGAGCTTCCACGACTTCGACGGATCCATCGTGTTCGACACCGTCATCGATGAGATTCTGGCCGTGAGCGTCGTGCCGTTGCAGCTCGCCACAATGCTCGTCGACCACGTGATGCTCACGCAGGTGACCGCGGGGGTGAACACGACCGTGCCGCCGCCGACGGGCAGCGTGGGCTCCGCCCAAGCGGGCGGAGCCGCCTGGAAGTCGGCCCACGTGAGCGGGCGATCGGCGATCCACGGGATCGATGCCGGCGGAAGATCGGCAGCAATGGCCGAGAGCCCCGCCAAGGACAGAAGCAAGACAAGGACCGCGATCGATGCCCGTCCGAATCCACTCGTGTGCGTCATGGGTGGGAGGATCCTACTCGATCTCCTGTGAACGTGCCGTGAACGGCTGGTGAGCGTCTTCTGGCTACCAGCCGCGCCCGCCTCCTCCGCCGAATCCGCCGCCCGAAAACCCTCCGCCGAACGAGCTCTTGCCGCCCCACGCGGAGCGCCCGCCCGGGCCCCTCCGAGGCGCGGAGACGAACGTCGACTGCATGCCCGACGAGAGGCGCCCGAGCGACATCGCGAACAGATGGCCGTTGAACGTCGGCGCGCCGGAGTACCATTGCGGCGGCTCTCGTAACAGGCCCTCGAACTTCCCGACCCAGATCGCCGTGAGGCCCAGCGCGACAGCATACGGCAGGAGCTTTTCGAAGTGCTGCGGGCTCTTCTCCGGCGCGTCGGTGAACTCGATGCGGTCCTTCTCGGCGCGCTCGATGTATTCGGCGAGGCCGAGCACGTCGTCCAGTGCCTTCGCGCCGCTCTGCGTCTTGCGCGGCATGATCGGCGAGAAGGCGAGCACGATGAGCCCGGACATCCCGACGCAGACGCCGAGATAGATGGAGTTGAGGAGGATCGCCGACCCCACGCCGGCGGCGATCAGCGCGCCGCCCCAGCCAGCGTAGGCCTGGCGAACCCTCTCCGGATTCTGAGCGTAGAAGCGCTTCTGGATCAGCCCGTCGTACAGGCGAATCCGAATCGTCGGCAGGTGCTTGTAGAAGCGGTTCTCGAGCGCCGAGAGCGGCGTCTCCTTCGCTTCGGCGTCTTGGAAGATCGCGTCGTACAAGGCCCGATCCGCTGGTGCGAGGTCGTCGGGCGAGCGGCGGCCGCGAACGAACGTGTAGCGCGAGGTCGAGCCGCCAACCCAGGCTCGCGCCTTGTCGGCGAGCGAGTCGATTTCCGGCGCGTCCTCGCGAATCGAGAGGTGGCCGCTCACGGCGAGTCCGATCACCATCGCCGAGATGTCGCGCAGGTCGATCCGATCGTCGACGAGCACGCCGGCGCCGCCGGGTCCGAGCTCGCTCGGCGGCTCGAACGCCGGAGCGATTGTGCCCTTACGCGGATCTCGCCCGGTGCGTGACCACAAGACGATCATGAAGACGAGGGTCGCAATGGGCAAGAGCGCGAGCTTGTTGTCCCAGAGGAAGCGCACGAGGTTCTGGGTGAACGTGGGCGGGTTGAGCGGCATCGCGCTGCGCGGGATCGACACGTCGATCGTCAGGCCCGACCCCGGATTGAGCGTGCCTGTGGTGAAGAGAAAGCGTCCGGCGGCGTCGAGCGTTACCGGCGTGCCGCGCCCGGAGCTTCCCCACGGCCCGGCGTAACTCGTCGTGCTGACGAGATCGGGCGAGATGTCCGGAGGCAAAGAAAGCGCCGCCGTCGCCTGCCGAATGGGGATCTCCCACTCGGTCCCCGTGACGTTCCAATAGAGCTGGAGGTAGTTGTCGTGGAAGACGAGGGCACGCGATGCCGTGTACTCGATGCGGTAGACGTGAGTTCCAGTGATCGTCTTGTCTGGATCGCCGATGCGCAGGACGCGGTCCCGGCCGCTTCCGTAGACCTTCACGGGTACGGAGGCTCCGTCCATCGTGACCGTCCCGACGGCAAGGTCGATCGTGACGCTCGTGCCCACGGGCGTCGGGTAAGAAACAGGAATGGATCGCTCGATCCCGTGGTGGGAGGTGACGAACACGACCGCAAGCGTCTCGACGACCTCGAGCTTGCCTGCCGCGGTGAGCGTGAGATCGGCGTGGAACGTCTCGACGTAGAGCGTCGCCGACGCGGCGCACCCGACGAGAAGGACGACGACCGCCGCGAGAGCCAGCGTTCTCATCAGAATTTGACCTTCGGCGCCTCGCGCTGTGCCTCGTCCTCGAGTGCGAAGAACTCGCGCGGCTTGAAGCCGAACATGCCGGCGATGAGGTTCCCCGGGAAGACCTCGATCGCAGTATTGAAGTCCCTGACGACGGCGTTGTAGTAACGGCGCGACTTCTGGATCGCATCCTCGATCTCCCCGAGCGAAGCCTGGAGTTGGAGGAAGTTCTCGTTCGCCCTGAGCTGCGGGTAGGCCTCGGCGACCGCGAAGAGGTTCAGCATCGCGCCGCGCAGTTGCGCGTCGGCGGCCTGCTGCTCCTTTGGCGTTGTCGCGGCCTGGCCTTGCGCGCGGGCCTGGGTCACGCGCTCGAACACCTCTCGTTCGTGCGTGGCGTAGCCTTTGACCGTCTCCATGACGTTCGGAATGAGATCCCAGCGGCGCTTCAGCTGGGTGTCGACGTCGCGCCACGACTCCTCGGCGCGGACGCGCAGGCGGACGAAGCGGTTGTAGGCCCCCACGCCCCAGAGGAGCACGACGGCTGCAACGCCCAATGCGATGATGAGCCCGACACTCATGGTGCCTCCTTCGATGCGAGGGCATTCTAGTCCCGTGCCGGCCGGCATCCAACTCGGCGCGCCGGCCCCGAGTGTCGTTGCGATGGCGAGCGGGCCAGAGTATCCTCCGGTCGCGACGAAATGTCCGTTCGCACGGAGGGAACCATGTTCAAGCGTCTCTTCACGCCGGGGCCGACCGAGGTTCGTCCGGAAATCCTGAAGGAACTCGCGACGCCGCAGATCCACCATCGATCGCCGGAGTTCTCCGAGCTTTACGCGCGAATCCAACCGAAGCTGCAGAAGGTCCTGTTCACGGAGAAGCCCGTGCTCTTGTTCACGTCATCCTCGACAGGAGCTATGGAAGCCGCGGTCACGAATCTCGTGGCCAAGCGCTGCCTCAATCTCGTGAACGGCGCGTTCTCCAAGCGCTGGCACGAGATCACGGTGGGCAACGGCGTACCGTGCGATGCCTTCGACGTCCCGTGGGACACGGCGATCAAGCCGGAGATGGTGGACGCGCAGCTGAAGACGGGGAAGTACGACGCGGTGACGCTCGTGTTCAACGAGACGTCGACCGGCCTGCAGAATCCTCTGGAGGCGATTGCTGAGGTCGTGCGGCGGTATCCCGACGTGTTCTTGCTTGTGGATGCCGTGAGCGGCATGGCCGGCGCGAAGATCGAGACCGATGCCTGGGGCATCGACTATGTGCTCGCCGGCACCCAGAAAGCGTTCGCGCTGCCGCCCGGCCTGGCCGTCGCGGCGGTGAGCCCGCGCGCGCTCGAACGGGCGAAGACGGTTCCGCCGCGCAGCTTCTACTTCAATCTGCCAGATATGTACAAGTTCCACCTCAAGAATCAGACTCCGGCGACGCCGGCGATTCCGCAGATGTTCGCGCTCGACGCGCAGCTCGACGCGATGATGGCGGAAGGGATCGAGAACCGCTTCGCACGGCACGCCAAGATGGCCGGCGTCGTGCAGGCGTGGGCGAAGAAGCACTTCGACATCTATCCCGAGAAGGGCTACTGGTCCCAGACGCTGACGTGCGTGAAGAACACGCGCGAGGTCGACGCGTCGGCGATGGTCAAGTCGCTCGTCAACGACTACAACGCGCGGATCGAGAACGGATACGGAGATCTGAAGAACAAGACGTTCCGCATCGCCCACATGGGCGACATTCAGGTCGACCAGATCCTGGGGCTCTTGCGGGCGATCGACACGATTCTCGGACTGTAGGAGGCGGAGATGGCGTTCAAGGTACTTGCTTCGGACCCCCTCGACGCGAGCGCGGTGAAGGCGATGCGCGACGCGGGGCTCGTCGTGGACGAGAAGACCGATCTGACGCCGGAGGCGCTGCTGCGCGAGATCGCCGCGTACGACGCGATCGTCGTGCGCAGTGCAACGAAGGTGCGGGCCGAGGTCATCGACGCCGGAGTGCGACTGAAGCTGATCGTCAGGGCCGGCGTGGGGCTCGACAACGTCGATGCGGTGCACGCGAAAGAGAAGAACGTCGCGGTGCGCAACACGCCGGGCGCCAGCTCGAACTCGGTGGCCGAGCTCGCGCTCGGGCACATGCTGTCGATCGCGCGACACATCGGGCGGGGCACCGCGTCGACGAAGGCCGGCAAGTGGGAGAAGAAGCAGCTCGAGGGCGTCGAGCTCGCCGGGAAGACGCTCGGCGTCATCGGCATCGGACGCATCGGGCAGCTCCTGGCGCAGAAGGCGCACGCACTTGGAATGACGGTCGTGTGCTTCGACGCGTTTCTGACAGCGAGCCCGATTCCAAGCGTCGCGAAGTTCGTCTCGTTCGACGAGCTCCTGGCGGCGAGCGACTTCATCTCGCTACACATCCCCTTCGACGCGGCCAAGGGGCCGACGCTCGGCGAGCGCGAGTTCGCGAAGGTGAAGCCGGGCATGCGGATCGTCAACTGCGCTCGTGGCGGCGTCGTCGACGAGGCGGCTTTGCTGCGCGCGCTCGAGAGCGGCAAGGTGGCCGGCGCGGCGCTTGACGTCTTCGCGACGGAGCCTCCGGCGGCGGGCGATGCCCTCGTGGGTGCGGTCAACGTCTCGCTGACGCCGCACATCGGCGCGGCGACGGCCGAGGCGCAAGAGCGAGTCGGCGACGAAGCGGCGAAGATCGTGATCGAGTTCGCCAAAACGGCGGGAGAGTGAGGCGGCAATGGCTCAAGTATTCCCGTTCCGCGGGATTCGCTACGGGACGAAACTGGCGGGGGATCTGACAGATCTCGTTGCACCGCCGTACGACCGGGTGCCCGACGACGTGCAGGCAGCGCTCTATGCGCGTCATCCGCGCAACATCGTGCGGGTCACGAAGGGAAAGCCGGAGGCGGGAGACGACGAGAAGAAGAACGTCTACACCCGTGCAGCGCGCACGCTCGAGGAGTGGTTGCGCGACGGCGTCCTCGTGCGCGACGCCGAACCGGCGCTGTACGTCTACCACCAGGAGTACACGTTTGGTGGAGAGCGTCTTACGCGCAAGGGATTCATGGCCCTGGCGCAACTCCAGCCGGAGAAGGTCCACGCGCACGAGCAGACGCTCAAGGGGCCGAAAGAGGACCGCTTGAAACTCATGCGGGCTACCGAGGCGAACCTCGAGCACGTCTTCATGCTTTACCAGGACCCGAAGCGCGAAGCAGACGCGATCTTGAATGCCGCAGTTGCCGGCCGGGCGCCGGACATGGTGGCGGAAGATGCGGACAAGAACGCGCATCGCGTCTGGCGAATTACCGATCCAGAGGTGATTCGGGGCGTTCAGGCCGCGCTTGCGGACAAGGAGCTGTACATTGCCGACGGGCACCACCGGTTCGAGACGTCGGTGAACTACATGCGCGCTTGCACGGCCGCGGGATGGAGCCCGGCGGCGCCGGAGTCGTTCGACAAGCGGCTCATGACGCTGTTCAACGTCGCCGAGCCTGGGATGTCGATCCGCCCGATCCATCGGCTCGTTCATGGCGTCGCCGGATTCGATGCGAACGCGATCCTCGCGAAAGCAGAAGAGCTGTTCGTCGTCGTGCGGCACCCGTCGTTCGACGCGATGGACGAGGCTGTCCGAGCCGGTAAGGATCGGCACACGTTCGGGTTCCACGCGACGGGTGTCTACGCAACGCTCTCCCTGCGCGACGAGCGGGTCATGGACCGCCTTATCTCGGGCGACCGTTCCCGCGACTACAAGCGGCTCGACGTATCGATCCTCCACGGCGCGATCCTCGAGCCTCTGTTCGGCATCGACGCCCGCGCGCTCGAAGAGCAGACGAACATCACGTACTCCGTGACGCTCGAGAAGGGGCGGAAGGGGATCGAATCGGGATCGGAGCAGATCTTCTTCCTCCTCAACTCCACTGGCGCCGAGGAAGTCGTGCGCGTCGCCGACCACGGGGAGAAGATGCCGCAGAAGTCCACGGACTTCTATCCCAAGCTGCTCACGGGCCTCGTGGCGATGAAGATGGAGATCCGCAGGTAGATCCCGACCTGCAGACGAAGTGACGGCGCGCTCCCCACCGGGGAGCGCGCGCTTTGCTGGATCAGTCGGTACAGATGTCCCCGGGCTCGGTGACGAAACTGCGACCTGGCCGATCACCTTTTCCGTACGCCGGCACGGCCCTTCCCCTAGTCTGGCGCGTGGTTTCCAGGAGGAGGGGATGATGCTCTGCAAGTACGCGGGGGGAGCCGTTGCGGCGGCCATCCTGATCGTCATGGCGGTGGCGCCCGCATGGGCGGCGGATCTCGGCTTCTCAGCCACTGTGGGATTCGAGATCACCTACACGCCGGTCCCGCCGGCGTCCTACAACATCGGTTCGGATCTCCGACTGTCGTTCCACGTTCCGGGGTTTCAACTCCACTCGATCACCGGGTTCGACCTCACGGGATTCACGTCGGAGCGCGTGCAGTTCGGCATCGACCTTGGTGCGGCGCAGATCGCGGAGGACATCCGATTCGAGCCGGCCTTCGACTGGAACGAGCTGTCGCTCGATGTCGCGGTCGTCGGGGTCGAGATCGGAGTGGACTGGATCTTCGCCAACACGGGCAGCCCGCAGACGCCGAGTTACGACATGGGGATCGTCATCGCCCTCGAGACGGAGACTCCGTTCGGACTTGGACTGGCCAGTGTCACCGGGTTCGGAGCGGCCGATCTCGAGAACGTCCTCGGCAGCGCGGCTCCCTTCTCTGACGAGATGCTCTTCCTGTTTGATTACGTCGCGACGATCTGCGAGCCGGCCGAGGATCCTGACGTGACGATCGTCGGCGGCTTCTTCTTCGAGGAGGAGCTGTTGCGCCTGACGGTTGCCTACTGCGGGCTCATCGCGAGCCACACGATGTGGTTCGACGCCGCCGGGCTGTCGCAGATGGTGTTCGAGCTGGGATACGTGTTCCCGGATCCCGCATTGGGAATCTTGACCGCGTTGACCGTCGACGGGGGATTCTCCGTCACGAACCTGGACGTGATCGTCGACGCGTCGATCGAAGGAGTTCGGTTCACGTCGTGGACCGAGTTCGCCGAGCCGGCGTTCCCGGTTCCGGTGCCCGTGCTCTTCGCCGGGCAGAAGTTCGCGATCTCGTTCGCGGTGTCCGGAGTCAGGGTCACGAGCGAGACGGACTTCGACGACCTCTTCCTGTTCGAGGCCGAGATCCTCGCGATCGAGGCGACGATCGATCCCGTGACCTTCGTCAGCGTGACGAGCTTCGACGCGGGCGGCTTCGCCGGAGAGTGCATCCAGGCGAGCGTGGCGTTCAGCGGCGTCCGGCTGTCGACAGACGCCGAGTTCACGTGGGCCGGGGTCGTTCTCGTCTCGTTCGGCTTCGAGCTGTCGTTCTAGACATGCAGAGAGACACGTCAACCGACCTCAACGATCGCGCGCGGGAGATCTTTCGCGACGCGGCGGGCGACCCGGCGCGGGAGGGGGCGGCGAGAGAAGAACTCCTGCGGCTGTCCATCCCGCTTGTCGAGACCGTCGTCCGCGAGTCGTTCGCCAACTCCGGCTTCTCGCCCGAGGAGCTCTTCCGCCCGGGGTACCTCGGGCTGCTGAACGCCGTCTACAACTTCGACCTGTCGCGGGGGCAGGCGTTTACCGCGTACGCCGAGAACCTCGTGAAAGGCGAAGTGCGCGGCCACATCCGCGATCGGGCGGCGCGAGCCGCGGCCCCGCAATGGATGCACGATCTCAACCGCCAGATCGAGCGCGCTCAGTCGCGCCTCCTGCACACGATCGGACGGCTTCCGACCCTGGCCGAGCTGGCCGAGGAAGTGAACATCGCCGAGGACGGGATCGCCGAGATCTTCAAAGCGCGAGAGGCCCTGAGCTACGTGTCGATCGACGC